>QHXD01000229.1 GCA_003223895.1 Acidobacteriota bacterium | reverse complement strand
CGTCCCGGCGACAAGGGCGGCCACCTCAGAGGCAGTGACAACTTTCGTATCGGTGATTGAAGGAGCCGGCTGATTCTGCCCCCCGCCCCGTTGAGCCGCAATCGTTACCGTAAGCAAGGCAAACGCACTTAGACCTGCGATAATTCGCATCGAATTCTCCTATGTTGGTTATTTTGTTCTGGTGGGCTCTTCATAGTGGCTTCTTTCAGCGTGAAATCACCTAATTAGCGCAACATCACTTTTGAACGCTAATCAGGTGATTTATACGTCTGTCCCCGAATTACCCCCCTTTACTTGCTACAGCCCTTCCTGGTTTCTTCAAACCAGTCGAACAGGCGTCCGGCGTTGGCTCCTGCGAGTGTCTCCAACCGGTGGTGTTGACCCTTCTCGACGGTATAACGGGCGACGGTTCCTATGGAACGAAGGAATTCCGCTTCCTTCTTCATCTCGCCGTGCCACATGTACTCGTCGAATTCGCCGACATACATGAATACGCACATGTTCGAAATCGCCTGAAAGCGGTGACGGACAGGAAGTACTGTGGATTGGCCGCCGCGACGTGAAATGCGGCGATCCCCCCGTTGGACGGCCCGGCAATGTGAAACTTGTTGTCCTGGATCTTGTAGTCCGCCAGAATCATTTTCAAAAATTCAGGGAAGATGCGCGCTCCGTCCTCGAAGAACAACTGATCGTCCGGCGCGGCTGGCGCGACCACGATATATCCGCGCTTCTCAGCCTCCGCAAGAAGGTTGCGATTCAGGACGGCGTCCACCGTGTTCATTGTCTGCGGGCCCCCGCCGAGAGCCAGAATGCCCGGATATGCCTTTGCCGGATCGTAGCCGTTCGGAAGCGCGACCTTATAATGGACGGTAGTGCCCCCCACCTTCTTTGTCTTCTCGAGCAGTTCGGCCTGGAGAGGCTGAGCAGCGATGATCGCGACGGCCGCCGCCGCGGGGATTAGTAGCATCCACTTTGAGCACAGCTGCTTCATTTCTTGCTGCCCTTCGTAATTTCCTGGTACGCCGTCTCGACGTAGGTCAGAGGAGCAGGGCCGCCACGTCCGCCGCCGCCTCCACCCGCCGCTGGAGCGCCGCCGGCAGGGGCTGCCCCGCGAGTCGGAGCACCTGGAGCGGGAGCATCAGGCAATGCAACCTTGATCTGTTCGAGCGTCTTGCCTTCTTTTACCATCGCCGCAATCTTGTTGCGCCGCTGGGTGGTCGCGGCCAGCTTCCGCTGAAGATCGGCCCTGGTCGCCAAATCTCCGTGTCCGGTGACGTACGTGTCGGCGTTGAGTGCGATCATTCCCTTCAGGTTCGCCATCCAGCCTTCGGTCGAGCCGTTCTTCTCGAAATGGATGTTCGGGTTGTCGTCGGCGCGGTTCATCGTAACGACGTCGCCCGTTGAAACAATTTTTTGAGCCGGCAGGTACACCACGAGATCGCCGCTCGTGTGCGCGGGCGCGAAGTGATAGAGCTCGAGCTTCACGCCGTCGATCGTCATCGATTCCTTGGTCTTCGTCGTGACCTGGTTCGGCAACCTGTCCCTGGGCGGAGCGCCCCGACCACCGGCTGCGAGCGCCGCTTCCTGTTCCTTCTTATTGTTTTCGTGCGTGATGATTTTGATCCCCTGGGGGAACGCCACCAGGCCGTTGACATGATCGCCATCGCTGTGCGTAATGATGGCCGTCGTCACAGGCTTGGGCGTGATCTTGGCGATTTGGGCAAGCAGATCCTTCGCGCCCGCTTCTGTCTGCTTGGCATCCACAACGATGACGCCGGTCTTGCCGATGATGATCGTGCTGTTTCCGCCCGCACCGCCCATACCCGCCCACACGTCGGGTTTCAGCATTTTCATCGTGATCGGCGGAGGTGCCGGCGCCTGCTGCGCCAGTCCGGAAATGGAGAGCGCGCCATACACAACAACCACGGCGAGCCCGAAGCAAAGAGTCTTTGTATGTGACATAGTAAATTTGTCCTTTCGTGAGGAGAACTCTACTCCCCGATTGCGGCCAAAGTAAAGCTGGGCGCTGCTTCACACAGCCTCGCTTTGCACGACCCGACGAATCAGTAGTAAGCTCGCCGCTCACTCGAAGAATTCCTGGAGGTTCTGCGTGAATCCTTTCGTTCGCACATTTGTTGCCTCCCTGGTCATAGTTGCGACGGTTTCCGCACCTGCACTTGCCCAGCAGCCCGCAGCGCCCAAGCCGCCGGCGCGCGCGGCCATCAAGGCGGGCAAGCTGCTTGATGTGCGTACCGGGCGATACGCTTCCAACGTTTTCATCGTGGTCGAAGGCGAGCGAGTCGTCAGTACCGGCACCGCAGCTCCTGCGGGCATGCCGGTGATCGACCTCTCGAATTCGACGGTCCTGCCCGGCCTGATCGACGCGCACAACCACATTCTCGGCAATCCGAGAGACCAGTCGCCCACGGCCGGGCTGCGAATGTCCGCGCCGCAGTCGGCGATCTGGGGCGTACACAATTTGCAGATCTGGCTGGACCACGGATTCACGGGGTTGCGCGATGCCTGTGAAGCCGCTGTGGCCTACGGCCAGCTTGCGCTGCGCGATAGCGTGAAGATGGGACTGATCCGTGGGCCGCGCATGGTATCCGCCGGAAACTGCACCTCCGTTACAGGCGGGCACGGTGATGATGACGCGCTCGCTCCCGATCAATCTCTGCTGCGCCGTCCGAACCTGGCCGATTCGGTGGACCAGATCAGCACGGCCGTGCGGCGGGACATCAAGTACGGCGCGGACTGGATTAAGCTGATGGCCACTGGCGGCGTGATGGATCCGCACAGCGACTACCGCACGCAGGAATTGAGCGAGGAGCAGATGGCGCGCGCCGTCGAGGTGGCGCACCGCGCGGGGAAAAAAGTGATGGCGCACGCCGAAGGCACCGAAGGCATCAAGGCCGCCGTGCGAGCGGGCGTGGACTCGATCGAGCACGGCACCGTGCTCGACGAAGAAGGCGCCGCGCTGATGGAGCGCAAGGGCACGTGGCTGGTGCCGACGCTCTATACATTCCAGCATGGCGCGGAACAGGGTACGTCGCAAGGTGCGGATCCCATTATGGCCGAGAAGGGCAAAGCCATACTGGCCCTGCAGCAGCCGGCCTTCGCGCTGGCACTGAAGCATCACCTGAAGATCGCTTACGGCGTGGACGACGATCCCGACTTCGTTTCCAACGAGTTCGGCGCGCTGGTCCGCGGCGGAATGACGGCGCTCGCCGCAATTCAGGCCGCGACGATCAATGCCGCCGAACTGCTGGGCTGGACAAAAGACGCGGGCACGATTGAGGAGGGCAAGTTTGCCGATATCATCGCCGTGAGCGGCGATCCGCTCGCAGACATCACCGTGATGGAGAAAGTCACGTTCGTGATGAAGGGCGGAGAAGTGATCAAGAATGAACACAAATGACAATTGACCAGTGGCTATTGACCATTGACCATTTCTCGGGGAAATGGTCAATGGTCACTAGTCAATGGTCAATGGTCATTTCAAACCACAACCACCATCACCTCCGCAATCGCTTTGAGCCCGGCGGCGCTCCTGAGCACGAGTTGACCCTTTCCTGCTCCGGTGCCAGGCCGAAATGCCACAATCAGCGAAGTCGGGCTGACGACGGTGACCGTGGCTGCGGTGGGCGCGTCGGCTCCGACGGGCTTCCAGGTCGCCTTCACCTTATCGTCGAAACTGGTTCCGGTAATCTGTAGTTGAACTTCTTCTGTGCCGCCCTTAACGCTGAGACCTCCGTCGGGAACTGTGATGGTCATCGCATCCATTGGAAAAGTCGCTACCGCAATCTGCCCATCTGGATTGATGATCTTCAGAGAGTGTGTTCCCGCTATAAAAGCATCAGCTTCACGAAACAGGACCTGGATCTGAGTATTCAGGTCGGACGTGGGATCGTCACTCTTCGTCACTGAGACCTTGGCGAGATCCGCTCGCAAGAGCTGATCGTCCACCTGAAACGTCGCATTCGTGCTGAGGTTTTCTCCCTGCAATGCGATCGTCATCGTGTGCGCGGCTTCATCGACGTTGATGATCCCCAGAGTCTTGATTACAGGGCCAGGCTTCCGCGCCAGTTTTCCGCCCAGGTAACCCACAGCGCTAACGCCCATCAGCGGTAGAAATCCATCCGGGATTGGAGGCAGTGTAACCAGGGTTGCCGGGTCATTCACCAGCACAATTCCGACGAAACCGAAGACAGCAACAATGGTCCATAAGAAAAATTGAAAACGTTCGCCGACGATCATCCCACCTGTGCTGAACAAGTCCGCAATCGACGGACTCTCAGGCCCGGCTCCTTTCGAACCACGAATGCCTGTGACTCCTGCGGAAATCACCGTGGTGCCGACACTCAGTGCCAGCAAATTGGGCAGCCCATCGGGTATCGGAGGGATTTCAAGGCTCCACTGCACCAGGCTTCGACAGAGGAAAAGATAGATGTAGGCGAAAACGGATGCGCCCGTCCAGAGAAGAAGCTGGAACTTGGATAAGCTGAACGTGTTTGTTTGTTGATCGAGCAGCAAAGCGTTAGCGATTGAGCGGCCCGCAGTCGTCAAACCAAGATGTTGGCCAGCCAGCAATACAGCGACAATGGTGAGGGCGAGCAAACCAACGATGGTCAGCGTGACGAGCCGAACATAGGATTTGGGAATCAGAGAGAATCTTATCGGTACGAAGTTGGACGCAGGGCTGTTTCCCACTCGGACACGCAGCCTGGCTTCGCCTTGACGGTTTGGAAGATTTCGAACCGTGAGGACCTGGCCTGGAAGGTTCCTGTCCGTCTGGATACAGGCGTCGGTTGGAGCCACGCACGCCACTGCGGTTCGAACCGGTCCGGCGCCGTCGATCTCCAGAGTCATGTCTTTTGGCTCGGTGCCGAAGTTCTGGCCGCTCAAATCGAATGTGAAAGTGCCTCCGACTTTATCAGGATAAACAATGTTCGGTTTAAGCTCGTCGAGATGAACGTCGCGGGAAGGTATTACCCGCAACTCGCCAGGAACAGCATAGTTCTTTCCATCGATATCGACGGACACGAAGTATCGTCCAGGTTTTACATCGGCTAACCGGAAATCGATGAGCCGGGAACCGGGCGTGTTTGCATCGCCTACGATTGCTCCAGTAAGCGCCTTGCTCGGATTGTTATCCTTCTCGCTTCCCGTCCGAAGGTACACTGTGACCGGCTTGCCCACGGTAAGATTTTCACCTGTGAACGTAACGTGTTCGCCTATGCCTGCTTCGGGGGGCAAGGGGGGTGCACCTGCAAAAGATGGTTGGGGCTGGGCAAAGGCCGGTAAACCGCACCAGGACATCCAAACGATCCAAATGATGTATCGAGATCTCATATCGTCTCCCTTCTATCGGCGCAGAGATGGCGATGTTGTTCGCTGAGACTCCGCAGGTGGCCAGATTGAGCTGAAATTGTGGACGTATCATGAGGGAGAGTCCTCAAATTGTCCAACAACTTTCGGAATAGTTTGCAAGTCTGCCCCACTTCGGTAAAATCAGGTGCTCCAAAACCACAAAAACCTGGCGGACTCTGGCTGCGTTTTACGCCTTTCACTAGGTGGGGCGGTGTTTTGCAACTCTGCGCCACGTCGTTAGGAACCAGGTGCTCCAACGAAAGGACGTTGTCATGCCCAAACAAATTCTTAGCGAAGACGACCTGATCCAAATATTGCGCGATGCGCTCAAGAGTGTCGGAAATTCTCCCCTCCTGGCGGATGGCGTAGCGCGTGACGAATTACTCGGAATGCAGCTGGACACGGTCCTGGCCACGGACGAAAACCTCGAGAAACTTGTAAATGCCATCAAGACGCGCGTGACCAATCGTGGAGGGAAGGTCCTGTTGGGAAAGGCCACAATCAAGGCAACTGGAACGTTTGGTGATTTACTCAATGTAGTCCGTGCTCGACAAGTGGTGAACTAGGCAGGAGGAAAATGTGAAATACGGCTTTCGTTTGCTCCCATTGCTTCTCATATTGCAATGGGCCGTTCCCGTTCATGCGCAGAAGAGTTTCAAGCCTACCCAGATCACCGGGGAGATTGATGAGGATGTCCAGTTCAACAGCAAAGATCGCCCATATCTCTTTCTGGACATCCCTGAGCTGGTGGGCTCGACTACGCCCCCGCGACCACAGGCGCGAATCGAACCTACTCTGGGTACATCCCGGGAAACTTATCAGATCACGGATGTTGGGACAGGAGCGGCTTTCCAACCAGCAGAGGTAAACACGCTCGTGGGCGGCATTGCACTACAAAATTGGTACAACCTACCGTGTGACTATTCTGCGGGAGATTCCATGCTACAACTTCGCGGACGGAACCCGGCTGGGAGAGATTCCGGCGGGTGATGCCGGCTCAGTTACATGGACATTGACGGCGAATACGGGACTGGACCGCAAGCGAGTGGTTGAGCTGACGCCTACGAGTCTAATGAACACGAAAGCGGAGGGCCGTTCTTCCAGCTTCGGATTCAATTTCAAATTGGGCTATACGAACTTTATTGGAAAAAACTCGTATGTTGACTTTGCTACCGATGGCGATGTGTCTCCGCAAAAGGACCTGTCCTTCAACCAAATCGAGGGGCACATCAATTACGGATACCGTATCAGAAAGGGCACGATCAAACTCGAGTTTCAGAACAGCCTGGAGTCGTCGCAAGATGGAGATCAAATTAATTACGTCCTGGGAGGACAGGGCGTCTTTCTTCCTCCTTTAGCGGTCTCGTGGTTTAGCAAGCGCTTCGCGTGGGATCCAACCGTCAAGGTCGGATACGGATTGGCCAAGCAAGTCGCGAGGGGTGTTAAGGACCAGGACACAGCGAACAGATTAACCTATGACCTTCACTGCGTCATTCCTATCCTGGACATATACGCTTTCTCGTTCGAAGGTTCTGGAATTCTGGAGCTGATCAAGCCGGTCACGGGACGGCGCTTTCACGATAAGACTTCCATCGGCTTCCTCATGCTTCTTCATGAAAAAGACCAAACCAAGCTGGAGACAGTCTTCAAGTATGTACGCGGAGAAGCTCCGCCTGCCTTCAATTTCAACCAAAGTGTTCTCCTGGGTCTGTTGCTTCAGTTACAGTAGCGACTGGCTGCCTCACATTTGAAACAAAGGAGACCTGAATGACCCGGCCTGGCCTTGATGTACACACTGCATTCCTCGAGTTTTCGCGAAAAAAGCTGCTCGAGCACTATTGGCCGCGATTGAGCAACTGCGTCAAGCTATTGAGTGACGAACAAGTGTGGTGGCGTCCGAACGAGGCGAGCAACAGCATCGGCAACTTGATCCTGCACCTGAACGGCAACGTCCGGCAATGGCTGGTTTCATCATTCAAAAGGTCGGATGATACACGCGACCGCCCCGCCGAGTTTCGAGAGCGGCAGTTGATTCCTGCCTCGGCACTGCTGGAAACACTCGGCACAACGTTGAATGAGGCGTCAGACGTTCTTGCTTCGTTGAGCGAATCCGACTTACTCACGACGTTTGAGATCCAGGGTTACACGGTCAGTGGCCTGGAGGCCGTCTATCAGGTGGTCGAACACTTTGGACTTCATTACGGGCAGATTTCCTACATCACTAAACTCTTGCGCGGCGAGGACCTGGGTTTCTATCGCGAGCTGGATCGGACTGGCCGTCTCCCCGGGCGGTGAATTTCGGTGAAACTGCTCCTCGTTAATCCACCGATCTACGATTTCACGGCCTTCGACTTCTGGCTGCGCCCGTACGGCCTCCTGCGTGTTGCCGGCAAACTCCGCACGTGCGAGCTGACTGCGTTTGATTATCTTGTCTCGCGAGAGCGCGACACGTTTGGCCGCGGCCGCTTCGATCAACAGCCCGCGGTCAGGCCCGCGCCTCTGGCCGACATTCCCCGCCGGTTTTATCGGTTTGGCCGCCCGCGCGAAGACTTCGTCCGCCTGCTATCGACGGGAAGGTTCGATGCGGTGCTTGTCCAAACGGTGATGACTTACTGGTATCTCGGCGTGCGCGAAGTCATCGAGGACGTCCGCAAGCTGCAGCCGCACGCGAAAATCATCCTCGGCGGCGTCTACGCCACTCTTTGCCCCGGCCACG
>QHXD01000004.1:33134-36465 GCA_003223895.1 Acidobacteriota bacterium | reverse complement strand
TCGATGACACCGAAGGAACGCCGCAACGACAAGATCATCAATGGCAGCCGTCGCAAACGCATCGCCAGGGGAAGCGGCACGAGCGTCCAGCAGGTGAACCAGCTTCTCAAGCAGTACGCCCAAACCCGTAAAATGATGAAAGGAATGAAGAATTCCTTTTTCGGCAAGCGGATGATGAAGGGAATGAAGCTGCCCCAGATGCCGTTTTGAGCTATACTTTTAGGGTTTTTCACATCGGGAGGAGGCTAACGGTTTGGTAACAATGCGTCTGACCCGGATCGGGTCTAAAAAGCGTCCCTATTATCGGATCGTTGTTATCGACAAACGTCGAGCGCGAAACGGCCGTTTCCTTGAGGTGTTAGGGCAGTACAACCCCATCGCCAGCCCGACAAAAGTTGAGATCAACTCGGAACGGGCGCTGTATTGGCTGTCGAAGGGCGCGGAGCCGTCCGAAACTGTCCGTAGCATCCTGCGACAAAAGGAAATTGTAAAGTAACCTGGCCCAGGCAGGTATAAAAGGCTCTTTCGAATCACCTCGTGCCGGATTCATACTACTTGTAGCTCATATTGCATGCAGCGAAAGCACACAGTTGGGGGTGGCTATGAAGGAGCTCATCGAACAAATTGCGAAAGCTCTTGTGGACAATCCCGATCAGGTATCAGTTCGGCCGATCGAAGGAGAACAGACGACGGTTCTTGAGCTAAGAGTTGCACAAAGCGACCTCGGTAAAGTTATCGGAAAGCAAGGCAGAACAGCTCGGTCTATCCGGACTATCCTCAGCGCCGCGGGAATGAAGCTGAAAAAGCGCTTTACCTTAGAAATTTTGGAGTAGCTTCATAAGTCGTCAGGAAGCTTCCTTCATTTCCATCGCTCGGATCACGAAAACTCAAGGTCTGAAGGGCGCCGTAAGAATCGAGCAACTGCTCGAGGATGATCGAATTTTTGAGCCCGGACGACGATTACGACTTACGTCAGGCAGGTTCCCGGAGCGTGAGACGGAAATTGAATTTTTTCGCAGGCAGCATGGACGGTGCGTAGTCAAGCTTCGAGGAATCGATGCTATTTCAGACGCCGAACACTACATCGGCGCTGAAATCCAAATCCCTGCCAGCGAATTATCACCTCCGAAAGAGGGCTGGTTTTATACATTTCAGTTGAAAGGTTGCCGCGTATTTGCGGTGGATGGCGAGTACATCGGAACGATCACAGATGTGCTGGACTCAGGCGGCACCGAGATTTTGAAAGTCGATAGAGAGAATGAAGAGACGCTAATCCCGTTCGCGGAATCGTACTTAAAAAAGATCGACCTGGATCAGCGGCGAATCGAAGTGGATTTGCCAGAGGGGCTCCGGGAGTTGAACAAGTGATTACCTTCGACGTAGTCACAATCTTTCCGGAATTCTTCAAAGGGCCTTTCGATTTCGGCATCATCCGTCGAGGCCGGGAAAATGGACTCATCGAAACGCGAGTCCACTACCTCAGAGATTTTACCTGGGACCGGCATCGTACTGTAGACGACAGGCCGTTCGGCGGCGGCGAAGGAATGGTTTTCAAGCCCGAACCGATTTTCGGCGCCGTCGAGACCATCCGGAAGAACGATCGGGCCGAAGTCGTTGTCCTCAGCGCGGCAGGCCGGCCATTCAATCAGGCTGAAGCGCTGCGGTTGTCGAAGGCAGAGCAGGTCATCCTGATCTGCGGCCGGTACGAAGGTATTGATGAGCGCGTTGTCGAGCATCTCGCAACGGCGGAGATTTCGATCGGCGATTTTATCCTTTCGGGCGGCGAGATTGCGGCCACCGTGGTAGTTGATGCCGTAACCCGCTACGTTCCGGGAGTGGTTGGAAAAGAAGAATCGATTTTGCGGGATTCGTTCTCGGATCCGGCGGCGGTCCACCAACTGGTGGAACATCCGCATTACACCAGGCCGGCGGAATTCCGGGGTTGGTCGGTACCCGAGGTTCTGGTTTCCGGCGATCACGAAGCCGTTCGCCAGTGGCGCCACGAGGCCGCAGTGAAGAAAACCGCGAAGAACAGACCGGACCTATTGGCCCACGGAGACTTGGAGAAATTATGAATACGCTCGACATGATTGAAAAACAGCAGCTACGCACGGACATTCCGGCTTTCAAGCCGGGCGATACCGTCAAGGTTCACGTTAGAATCAAGGAAGGCGACAAAGAGCGCATCCAGGTTTTTGAGGGCATCTGCATTGCGCAGAAGCACGGTGGTGCCCGGGCGACCTTCACCGTTCGCAAGATTTCCTTCGGCCACGGTGTGGAACGAATCTTTCCTCTTCACTCGAAAGTGATCGACAAGGTCGAAGTGGTCCGCTCCGGACGCGTCCGCCGCGCCAAGCTGTATTACATACGGGATCTCCGTGGCAAGGCTGCCCGGATCAAAGAAGTGAAGGCTGCCACGTAATAAGGGGATCTGGAAGCCAGAAGCCAGGAGCCAGAAGCCAGAATGGGAACACTCTCTTCATTCTGGCTTCTGGCTTCTGGCTTCTGGCTTCTCTTCCAAACATGAATCGCCTTCTCGCCGTCGCCTTTATTCTTTTTTGCTTCGAGATCGGTCTTTTCCTTGTGTTCGTACCGTGGTCGGGACTCTGGGAACACAACGTTCTTTTGACCTACTCCATATACCTGCGCGGTATTCTTCTCAATAATTTCATTCGGGGAGCTGTTTCCGGACTCGGCATCGTTGACGTCGTGCTTGGACTGACCGAACTGGCTCGCTTCTGGAGATCCTTCAAGATCGTTAGCCGGACCAGCACAACGGAATGAGCGGATGCGAATGCAAGCCCGATAGGGCGCAGCCATCAGAGAGATGATTCGCTACTATGTCACCGACCGGCGTCAGGGCGACGTCGTCGCCTTCGCTTACCGTGCCGTGCGTGAAGGCGTCGATATGATCCAGGTTCGCGAAAAGGATCTGACCGCTAAAGAACTCCTCAAACTCGTATGCAAGATTCGCGATCTGGCGGCCGGCACCAGGACTCGTGTCCTGGTGAATGATCGGCTGGACGTCGCCCTCGCCGCCGGCGTCGACGGCGTTCACCTGCCTTCGAATGGATTGCCGGCTGAGCGGGTTCGCCCGCTCGTAACCGTTCTCGGTGTCTCCGTGCACACGCTTCAAAAAGCCAGCCTCGCCGAAAAAGCTCGAGCGGATTTCGTGGTGTTCGGACCGATCTTCGATACGCCGGGAAAGAATGCCGTCGGGCTCGAACCGCTGCGCGAAGTTGTCGCCGCACTCAGAATTCCGGTACTGGCTATCGGGGGAATCACGGCGAAGACCATACCGGATGTCCTTGCTACTGGCGCGGCCGGGATT
>QHXD01000004.1:865-33065 GCA_003223895.1 Acidobacteriota bacterium | reverse complement strand
ACCTGCTGCAACAGCTTCGTGAGGTGTTGCGATACGCTGCTGGTCATTGAGTGATTGATCGGGCATGCGAATCCCGGGTGTCACGATCTTGAACGCGGGCGTCACGACTTTTCGCAGGCCCTGGATTTCACGTGGAGAGCAGACGCCACCGTCAGCGCCGCAATCCTGCGTCAGGAGGCCCAGTCGTTGTACATGCTCTTCGATCGGCTGCTCCATCCCTAATTCAAACAATGCGCGTGTATCGAGACTAGTAAGGACAGTGACTGCAACAACGGCAGGTCTCCTGGCGCCAAATTTGTCGTGCAACTCGCGAATCGTCGTCTCGATCATCGCACGCCCTCCGCTGGCATGAATCGTCATCATCGAAGCGCCAAGTTTCGCGGTTTCCACGGCCGCATGCTTCACGGTGTTTGGTATGTCGTGGAATTTCAAGTCCAGGAAAACTTTCGCGCCAAGATCCACAATCTCGCGAACGATCGCCGGCCCCGCGGCCATGAACAGCTGGCCGCCGACTTTGAACATTCCGGTCATGTTCCTGAGGGTCTTCACAAGCGCCAGGGCCTGCTCCCGGGAACTGACGTCCAGCGCAATGATGACTTTCTCTTTCATTGCTTCATTTGACCGACGAGATCCTTTATCGAGGACAGCCCCTTCTTTTTCAGCCATTTTTCCAAACCCTCCAGAACATGCAGTGGCGCGCGTGGATCGTAGAAATTCGCCGTGCCGACCTGAATTGCCGATGCTCCTGCAAGAAAGTATTCTACGGCATCCTCGGCGCTGACAATACCGCCTAACCCAATGATGGGAATTTTCACGGCCCGTGCGCATTGATACACCATGCGTAATGTGATTGGCCGAATGGCCGGACCCGAAAGACCGCCGGTGATCGTATAGATGCGCGGCTTGAAGGTGTCCGTATCGATGGCCATCGCCAGGAAAGTGTTCGCGACCGTGAGAGCGTCCGCTCCGCCCGCTTCTGCGGCCCGCGCGAGGTCGACGATATCGGTCACGTTGGGCGAGAGCTTCACGATAACCGGACGCCGGGAGCGAGCCTTCAACATTTTTGTGAGCTGAAGGGTGGAATCAGGACTCTGTCCGAAGACCATGCCGCCATGCCTGGTATTCGGGCAGGAAATGTTTAGTTCGTAAGCAGCGATCCCATCGCATGTGTTGAGCTTGTCCACGACTTCGGCGTACTCATCCTCCGTGAAACCGAATACGTTGACGATCACGGCAGAGCCGGCTTGCCGGAGAAATGGCATCTTGTCTCGTATGAATGCATCGACGCCGACATTCTCCAGACCGATGGAGTTGAGCATCCCTGAAGGTGTGGGATGAAGCCTCGGCGGAGGATTGCCATCGATGGGTCGAGCCGAGGTTCCCTTCACTGCGATGCCGCCGATTCGCCGTAAATCCGCGAATCGTTCGAACTCTTCTCCGTAGCCAAACGTGCCACTGGCAGCAATAACGGGATTGCTCAGGCGGATACCTGCTATTTCAACCGCAAGGTCCGGAGGCTGACCCATATCCGGTCAATCTAGCATATAATTTCGGCCGCCATGCCATTGAAGCTCAACTACCAGTTGATGAAGCCCGCAGAGTTGACCGCCACGCTCGATCACATGGCGGAGGAAATCCTGAAAGCGAACGATGGCCGCCCACTGGTACTGCTCGGTATTCAACGGCGTGGCGTTCCAATGGCCCGGCGCATGGCGATGCGAATGGCCGAGAAAACTCAGACGAAACCGCAAATCGGAACACTCGACATCAATCTCTATCGCGACGATCTCACCCGCGTGGCTTTCCAACCGGTCGTCAGAAGAACCGATATACCTCCGAACATCGACGACAGGGACGTCGTTCTCGTTGACGATGTGCTGTACACGGGACGAACCATCCGCGCTGCGCTCGACGCGCTTTGCGATTTTGGACGGATGCGCACGATTCAACTCGCAGTCCTGATCGATCGTGGGCATCGCGAACTGCCCATTGAAGCCAATTTCATCGGAAAGAAGATCACGACAAAAGATAACGAGGTTGTCGAAGTGAAGTTGACGGAGATCGACGGTGAAGACGCTATTTATGTGATGGAGAAAACGTAACCGCAAATTGCGCCAATGACGCGAAAACACCTGCTGGGAATTCAAGACCTCGATCGCGAAGAGATTTTGGAAATTCTCGACACCGCAGAATCATTCCAAGAGGTTTCGACACGTCCCATCAAGAAAGTTCCCACACTACGCGGCAAGACCATCATCAATCTGTTTTTTGAAGCCTCAACCCGAACCCGGACATCATTTGAAATCGCCGGGAAGCGGCTTTCGGCAGACGTTGTGAACGTGTCTGCCTCGACCAGCAGCGTGTCGAAAGGCGAGACGCTGATTGATACCGCGAAAACGCTGGATGCGATGGCGGCGGACTGCGTCGTCATCAGGCACTCTTCCTCGGGAGCGCCGAATACGCTCGCGAGGCTCACAAAGGCTTCCATCATCAATGCCGGCGACGGCGCGCATGAACATCCGACGCAGGCATTACTCGATGCCTTTACGATCCGCATGCGAAAGGGCCGGCTGGATGATCTGAAAGTGGCCATCATCGGTGATGTCGCTCATAGCCGCGTGGCCCGCTCCAATGTGCACCTGCTTACAAAGTTCGGCACACACGTGTGGCTCTGCTCCACGCCGACATTGATGCCCCAGGGCGTCCAACACATGGTCTGCGAAAACCGCCACTTCCTTCATACGACGAATTCCATGGACGAAGCCGTGCGAGCTGCCGACGTCATCATGATGCTTCGTGTGCAATTTGAGAGGATGAACGAGTCGTTTTTCCCATCGATTCGGGAATACTTCCGATACTTCGGGCTCAGCCGGCGGCGCGTAGAACAGGCGAAGCCAGACGTGATCATCATGCATCCCGGCCCGATGAATCGCGGCGTGGAGATCGCAACCGACGTCGCGGACGGTCCATACTCGGTGATTCTGGATCAGGTGGCCGCGGGCGTTGCCGTGCGTATGTCCATTCTGTATCTGCTGCTGGGGGGCTGATGGACCTGCTCGTAAAGAATGCGAGGCTGGTGGATCCGGCGCGCGGCGTCGATACTGTTACCAACGTTGTAATTCGTGCCGGGAAGATCCGGGCGCTCGGTGACGGCAGTGTTTCCGACCTTCCGATATTCGATGCCACAGGACTGATCGTCGCCCCGGGATTCTTTGATATCCATGTCCATTTGCGCGAGCCCGGAACCGAAGAAGCCGAAACGATTGCCACCGGTGGCAACGCCGCGGTCGCAGGCGGGTTCACGGCAGTCGCCCCGATGCCGAACACGAAGCCTTCCAACGACAATCCCTCCATCACGCACTACATCCTCTCTGAGGCGCGGCGCTCGTCTCCGGCCCGGATTTTTCCCATTGGCGCCATCACGAAAGAGCAAAAGGGCGAGACGCTGGCGGAAATCGGCGAAATGTTCGAAGCGGGAGTCGTCGGAATTTCCGATGACGGCAAGCCTGTGATGGATGCCCAGCTCTTTCGACGCGCTCTCGAGTACTCGCAGATGTTCGACATACCGGTCATTCAGCATTGCGAGGACCTGCACCTTTCGAAGGGCGGCGTCATGCACGAGGGCGTGTATTCCACTCGGCTGGGCCTGAAGGGTATTCCGGCTGCCGCCGAGGAGACGATGGTCTCGCGCGACCTCATTCTCGCCGAAATGACCGGCGGCAAGTACCACGTGGCCCATCTCAGCACGCGGCGCTCGGTTGAAATGGTTCGCGCGGCGAAGGTCCGGGGGCTGCGGATTTCCGCCGAGGTCACTCCCCACCACTTCACGCTCACGGATGCGGCTGTCGCGGAATACGATACGAACGCGAAAATGAATCCACCGCTCCGAACCGCCGACGATGTGGATGCCGTCCTGGATGGAATCCGCGACGGTACCATCGACGCTATTGCCAGCGATCACGCCCCCCATCACATCAACCTCAAGATGCTGGAATTCGATCTCGCGCCGTTTGGAATTACCGGTCTGGAAACAGCAGTCGGCCTGGCGCTGACGAAGCTTCAGCTTCCCATTGGACGTCTCATCGAATTATTCTCGACAAACGCGCAGAAAATCATGAGAGTAGCGCCCTGGGGCCTCTTCGAGGGAAGCGAAGCGGATCTTACAGTGCTTGATCTCAATCGAAGCTGGACGTTCGACGTCAATAAGTCCCGATCACTTAGCCGGAATTCCCCATTTCATGGCTGGCAGATGAAAGGAAAGGCCGTGGGAACCATTGTCGGAGGAAAAGTTGTTTATGAAGACCGCGCCGGCTAAAGCCGGCGCCTGCATTGCCGGGTCCATCGCCGCCTGGCTTCTGTTCTCTGGTTTTGTCCGGGCTCAGGCCCCCGATCTCCAGCGTGTGCTGAATAATCCGAAATTCCAATCCGCCGAGGATTTCATCGACAAGGATCACGATCGCATCATTAGCGAGACTATCCAGATCACCGAGATTGAAGCGCCTCCGTTCAAAGAAGAGAAGCGCGGCACGGCATATCTGGAAATGCTGCGGCAAGCCGGCCTGGTGAATGTCGAAATGGACGCGGAGGGCAACGTGATGGGCATCCGGAAAGGCACTCGCGGAGCCCCACTCATCGCCATCGCCGCCCATCTGGACACGGTTTTTCCGGAAGGAACCAATGTCAAAGTGAAACGCACGGGCACGAGGCTGTCAGCGGCGGGAATCGGAGATGACTCGCGCGCTCTCGCCGTCCTGCTTGCGATGATCCGCGCGATGGACGCCGCGAAGATCCGGACTGCAAGCGACATCCTGTTTGTCGGCGACGTTGGCGAAGAAGGCCCGGGCGACCTGCGCGGGATGAAGTACCTGTTTCAGAAGGGCCCGTATAAAGACAGAATCAAAATGTTCATCTCCATGGACGGTACCGGTGCCGGCAATGAGGTCAGCAATGGCGCCCTCGGAAGCAAAAGATACAAGGTGACTTTTAGAGGGCCCGGCGGACACAGCTACGGCGCATTCGGAATTGTGAATCCTGCATTCGCTCTGGGTAACGCCATTAATAAGTTCTCGAAGATGCAGGTCCCGGTGCGGCCTCGAACGACTTTCAACGTCGGCGTTGTCGGCGGTGGAACCTCGGTCAACTCAATTCCTTATGAGGCATGGATGGAAGTCGACATACGGTCGGAATCGCGGGAGGAATTGAATAAGGCGGCAGAAACGCTCCTCGGGTTAATGCACGAAGCAGCGGACGAGGAGAACAGGGCAAGATCTACCGGTCAAGGCAGGATCGAGATGGACATGAAGCTGATCGGTGACCGCCCTTCCGGAGAAATACCGATTAGCGCTCCAATTGTTCAGACCGCCACGGCCGTCATCAAAGGCTTTGGTATGACTCCGTACTACAGCATGAGCAGCACCGATTCGAACATTCCCATCAGTATGGGGATTCCTGCCATCACTATCGATTCGGGTGGCCGGGGTGGCCGGGCTCATGCATTGGACGAATGGATCGATGTGGAAAAACCGGCGAGCGTGAAAGGAATCAATGTTGCACTGGGCATCTTATTGTCGCTCGCTGGAGTGGAATGAGGGTGCCACTATGCTGAAAGATTTTAAAGAATTCGCGGTAAAAGGAAACGTGCTGGATCTCGCCGTGGGCGTGGTCATCGGCGCCGCGTTCGGGAAGATTGTAACGTCGTTCGTTAGCGATTTGCTCATGCCGCCGATCGGTCGTGTTCTTGGCAAGGTGGATTTTTCGAATTTGTTTATCGACCTGTCGGGTGCGCACCACGCTACACTGGCCGAAGCCAAGGCGGCCGGCGCCGCGACCATCAACTACGGCCTGTTCATTAATTCGATCATGGACTTCCTGATCGTGGCATTTGCGGTGTTTTTGTTAGTCCGGCAGATCAATAAACTGAGAGCCCAGCCCGCAGCCGCGGCCGTCACTACGAAGGAATGCCCGTATTGTGTGTCGCTGATACCGCTGAAGGCTACCAGGTGCCCGAACTGCACGTCCCAGGTCTTGCTGGAAAAGGCGAGTTAAGCACGTGGCCGCGGGCTTTAATTCGGGGACAGACGCATAAATCACCTAATTACAATCAATGGTGACTTAAGGTAATTAGGTGATTTATGCGTCTGTCCCCGAATTAAAGCCCGCGGCCACGTGCTGACTGGTACTTTTACCCCACTACCAGGTTCAGAATCCTGTTCTTAACATAGACCTTCTTACGGATCTGCTTCCCGTCCAGGAAACGGGTAATGGTGGGATCCTTCGTCGCGGCCTCGAGGACCGACTCTTCCGGCGCTTCCGCTTTGACGACGACCGTCCCGCGAAGCTTTCCATTGACCTGCACGGCAACCGTAACCGTATCGAACGTGGTGTACGCCTCATCCCACTTCGGCCATTTCTGCAGAAAGATCGACGGTTGATGCCCCGTCCGCTGCCACAGCTCTTCCGCAAAGTGCGGCACGAACGGCGCAATCGCAACCAGAAACGCCTCAACGGTAAACGAGCTGACGATCGTATTCATGCGAAACGTCTCCAGGCGCTCGGTGACATTCTTTATTAACAGGTGTCGTTGAACGAGCATCTCCCGGGGAGGAGAGGCGTTCCACCGGCCGTTGTGCATCAATGTCCAATGCCAGGCACGTTTCAGGAATCGGTATACACCCTCTATGCCATGGTCGTTCCACTCGGCGTCGAGTTCGGGCTGCCCGACGAACAATTCATACATGCGAAGCGAGTCACATCCAAACTGCCGGACAAGATCGTCGGGATTCACAACATTGCCCTTCGACTTCGACATCTTCTCGGCTTTCCCGCTCTTGCCGACATGCGTGATCATTCCCTGGTTGAACAACCGCTCGAACGGTTCGTCGAAATCCACGACGCCGATATCGTGCAGGAACATGGTGTAAAAACGGGCGTAAAGCAGGTGCAGAATCGCGTGCTCGACGCCTCCGACGTACAGATCGACCGGCAACCACTCCTTTCCTTTTTCAGTGATCAGAGCGTCCTTCGCTTTCGGTGACGCATAGCGCAGGAAGTACCAGGAGGACCCGGCCCATTGGGGCATCGTATCGGTTTCGCGCTCGGCCGGGTTTCCGCAGTTGGGACACTTCACGTTCACCCAGTCCTTGATGGCGGCCAACGGCGATTCTCCAGTTCCTGTCGGTTGATACCGCTCGACATCGGGCAATTGAACCGGCAAATCGCTTTCAGGAACGGGAACCAGACCGCAATTAATCGAGCAATGAATGATGGGAATCGGCTCGCCCCAGTACCGCTGGCGCGAAAAGACCCAATCCCGCAGCTTGTAGTTGACCGTCGCGCTGCCGAGTTCCTTGCTTTCGAGCCAGCGAACGATGGCCTTGCGCCCTTCATCGGATGGCGTTCCGGTGAACTGCCCGGAGTTGATCATCGTTCCTTCACCGATAAACGCCTCCTTATCAATGCCCTGCTTTGAGGAAATCACTTCCCGGATTTCCAGGCCGAACTTCTTTGCGAACTCGTAGTCGCGTTCGTCGTGCGCGGGTACGGCCATGATTGCACCCGTGCCGTAAGCCATCAAAACGTAGTCGGCGATCCATATCGGAATCTTCTCGCCATTGACCGGATTGAGCGCATACGCGCCCGTGAAAACACCGGTCTTCTCGATGTTGGCGGCGCGATCGATGTCCTTCTCATGCTTCACTGTCTCGACATAAGCCTGAACGTTCCTGGCCTGAGCGGGCGAGGTGAGCTCCGGCACCAACGGATGCTCGGGCGCCATGACCATGTATGTGGCCCCGAACAGCGTGTCCGGACGGGTTGTGAAAATCTTCAACGGGTGCTCGGTACCATCGGCTGCGATCGCGGTAAATGTGACTACGGCGCCTTCAGAACGGCCGATCCAGTTGGTCTGCATGGTCTTGACCTTTTCCGGCCAGTCCAGCTTCTGGAGACCTTCCAGCAGCCTGTCGGCGTACTTGGTAATACGCAGCATCCACTGGTTCAGTTCTTTTTTCGTGACTTCCGTACCGCAGCGCTCGCATCGGCCGTTGACGACGTCTTCGTTGGCGATGCCGGTTTTGCAGCTTGGGCACCAGTTCACCGGCATATACGTCTTATAGGCAAGGCCGGCTTTGAACATTTTCACGAAGATCCACTGCGTCCACTTGTAGTAGTCCGGATCGGTTGTGTTGACCTCGCGCGACCAGTCGTACATCGCGCCGATCTCGTGCAACTGACGTTTGAAGTTCTCGATGTTGCGCTGGGTACCGACGCGCGGATGAATCCCCTTTTGAATGGCGTCATTCTCCGCAGGGGAGCCGAAGGCGTCCCACCCCATAGGATGGAGTACGTTGAAACCTTGCAATCGTTTATATCGCGACCAGCAGTCCGGCAGAACGTAGCTTCGCCAGTGCCCTACGTGCAGTCCTGAGCCGGAGGGATAGGGAAACATATCAAGACAGTAATATTTGGGCCGGGGATCGTCGTCGCGCGCCTCGTGCAGGTGGTTTGAAATCCAGTATTCACGCCACTTCGGTTCGGTCTCTGCAGGGTTATAACTTTCGTCAGACATGATCCAGTGATTATACTTCGTCATGCCCGGGCCCGAGATCAAAGTCCTGCTGGACGTCGTCGACCAGGCCTACAACCATAAGTCATGGCATGGCACAAACCTCCGCGGGTCCCTCCGCAATGTGACCGCCGATGAGGCTGCCCGGCGCCCGCAATCCGGTCGTCATAACATTTGGGAGCTTGTCGTCCACGCGGCGTACTGGAAATACGTTGTGCATCGGCGGTTGGTGGGAGCACCCGCCGGTTCGTTCGCGTTAAAGGGTTCCAACTGGTTTTCCCGCCCTCAGGAGGCGACACAGTCGGCCTGGAAGCAGGATGTCGCGCTGCTCGACGACATCCACGGCTCGCTCCGGTCGGCCATTGCGAACCTAAATCCCAAAACTCTACCTCAAAAACCCACGGGCACCAAAGTCAGCAATCTCGCTCTCATCACGGGCGTCGCCGCCCACGACCTTTACCACGCGGGCCAGATCCAGCTTTTGAAACGGCTGATAAGGTCGGATTGAAAGAAAGGCGGATCTGACATCTGCAACCGCCGATCGCCAATTTGTAACAAAGATTCCAAATTTGCTCAGCGGTTCTCGAAAATCGATAAGGGCTAACTAATTCAAAATTGTGAACTTCTTATTACAAATTGGCGATCGGCGGTTGCAGATTTCAGATCCGCCTTTCGTCTCGCCTTACTCCCACTTCACCGTGTTGCGGCGGGTATCCATTGCCAGATTGGCGAGCTTGTCCGCTTCCTTGTTGCTTTCACGGCGAACGTGCCGGATTGAAAAGCGGGGGATGAGGGCGATCCATCGCTGGGCGGAATCATGGAGCGGTCGGATGCCTTCATTCCTTACCTGGTATTCGCCCTTGATTTGTTTAACGACGAGTTCCGAATCCGAAGAGACTTGAAGTTCGTCACAGCGCGAGTACACGGCGAAGCGAAGAGCGCTGAGAAGCGCGGAATACTCGGCGAAGTTGTTGGTGCAGGTGCCCAGGTATTCGGCAATGCGCACGACACCAGGGAAATAGACACCAATGCCGCCTTCGCCGGGATTACCCCGCGAGCCCCCATCGATGTAGGCTTCCAAATTCATGCCACTTCGAATGGGTGATCGAGATTATTGGGATCGTAGAGAATGCGCTGGCAGGCATCGCAGGCGATGATCTGATCATTCTTGAGGATTTCCTGGAAGACCTGAGGCCGAATCCGAACCTTGCAGATTTCGCAGACTTCATTTCGGGCGGCGGCAACAGCGATTCCGCCCCTGTGTTTGCGGACGCGCTCATAGCGCGGAAGCAGGTCGTCGGATGATATCGAAGTCGCGATCTCCTGACGTTCCTTTACGTAAGACTCCAGGCCCGTGAGATCGCGTTTGTTTTCCTCTTCGAGCAGTTTGCGTTCTTCGTTGACCCTCTGCTGGTCCTCCTTCAGGCAGACCTCGGCGGTTTTGATTTCGGACTGCAGGCTCTCCGCTTCCATCATCAAGTTGAGGAGGTCGTCTTCGGTCTTGCGAATTCCCTTCTGCGCGTGTTCGATCTCGTGCTGAAGCGCCCGGTACTCGTCGTTGGTTTTAACGGCCATCATCTGATCGCGGTACTTCGAGATTTTGGATTCCGTGTTGTTGATTTCGCCCTCGAACTTCTTCCGGTTGGCCTGATTGCTTTTTACCTTCTCCTTCGCGGTTTCAAGGCCGGCCTGGGCAGAGCGCAGTTTTTCATCCAGGGCCTTTGAAATACCCGGAAATTTATCGATTCTGGCTCGGAGTTCCTGAATGGCGAGATCAATCGACTGAAGGCGAATAAGCTGCTTGAGATCGGAATTCATTTATATAAGACCGTCATAGAGTGGGCCCAGTAGGACTTGAACCTACGACTGCCCGGTTATGAGCCGGGAGCTCTAACCAACTGAGCTATGGGCCCGAAAAAACTTAAGGGCGCCTGAAGGCGCCCCCGTAGTTTACCTTAGTCCCGGCCGCTTCCATCCAGGAAGGCTCGAAGCCGGCGGCTGCGGCTCGGATGCCGCAACTTTCGCAAGGCCTTCGCCTCAATCTGGCGGATACGTTCACGGGTGACCGCAAAGTTCTGGCCCACTTCTTCCAATGTGTGCTCGGTTCCGTCTTCGAGACCGAAGCGCATCTTGATGACGCGCTCTTCGCGAGGCGTCAGCGTGTTCAGGACTTGCTCAGTCATCTCCTTCAGATTGATGTTGATGACGGCGTCAGCAGGCGAGACCACGCCGCGGTCTTCGATGAAGTCGCCAAGATGCGAATCTTCTTCTTCGCCAATCGGCGTCTCCAGAGAGATCGGCTCCTGCGCAATCTTCAGGACCTTTCGAACCTTCGATACCGGTATATCCATGCGTTTTGCGATTTCTTCACTGGTAGGTTCGCGTCCGAGTTCCTGCACGAGCGCACGGGAGGTCCGGATCAACTTGTTGATCGTTTCGATCATATGCACCGGGATGCGGATCGTTCGAGCCTGATCCGCAATGGCGCGAGTAATGGCCTGCCGGATCCACCACGTGGCGTATGTGGAAAACTTGTAACCGCGGCGGTACTCGAACTTGTCCACGGCCTTCATCAGACCGATGTTGCCTTCCTGAATCAGATCCAGGAACTGCAGTCCGCGGTTGGTGTACTTCTTTGCAATCGACACAACGAGTCGGAGATTGGCTTCGACGAGCTCGCGTTTTGCAACTTCCGCCTGAATCTGTCCCTGCAGGATCGTCTGGAGAGTTCGCTTGAGTTCGAGAGCTGTGGACTTCGTGTCGTCTTCCATTACGGAAATCTTGGATTTCACTGTCCGGATTTCCTTCTGGACGGACTTTCGATATTCCTTCTTCGTGTGGTCGGCCTTGCGTTCCAGGCGCCCGAGCTCGAGTTCCAGCGGACGAAGTCTTTCGACGGTGGCTTTCATCAGGCCCATCAGCCGAAGCTTCTCCGAATTCGAGAATTCCAGGGACCGAACAAGCTTGGAAAGTTCTACTCGCGTTCGGCCGAGGTTCCACGAAGCGCGCCGGAATTGCGGCTTCTTCGACTTCGGTGTGCCGTCGAACTTGATGCGAAGCACGTTGACCTTCTTATATGTCTTGCCGATCTGATCAATGATGTCGAGCGTTTCCTGGTGCTTCTCTTCGATTTTCTCGTCAGTCAGTTCTTCGTCGCTGAACTGAAGGATGTCTTTGATGATGCTGGGATCTCTTCTGAGGTGCTCGCCGAGCTGAATGATCTCGCGCACGATCACAGGTGACCGGGACAGCGACTTCAGCACGGTCAACTGGCCGCGTTCGATTCGTTTCGCGATCTCGACTTCGCCGTCGCGAGTGAGCAACGGAACGGTTCCCATCTCACGCAGGTACATGCGCACGGGATCGTTGGTCTTCTCTAGCGCGCCCGGCGTCAGATCCAGTTCCATATCTTCGGGTTGATCGCCATCGAATTTCTTTTCGCTGGGTATTTTGTCGAGAGGGGCGAAGTTCTGATCGTCGGTGTCGATGACCTCAATGCCGGCCGTTCCGAAGGCTGAAAACAAGTCATCCAGATCTTCGGCGGAGGAGCTGATCTCCGGAGGAAGGAGGTCACTCACCTCATCGTAAAGGAGATATCC
Organism: Acidobacteriota bacterium; assembly: GCA_003223895.1. Taxonomy (GTDB): domain Bacteria; phylum Acidobacteriota; class Terriglobia; order 20CM-2-55-15; family 20CM-2-55-15; genus 20CM-2-55-15. Next base: position 20,903 of record QHXD01000004.1, on the reverse strand, counting down.
TTTCTCCTTGCCGATATCGATGAGTTTCTGGACCCCATCGTACTTCTCTTCGAGACCCCCTAATTCCTCCTCGAAAGAAGTGACGGCAGCCTTTTTCGGCTCCACACTCGTCGCGGCTTTTTTATGAGTGTTTTTTTGAATACTCTTTTTCATTAATACTCACTAATAGGCTGCTTGCCTTGGATTTTCAAGCTTTGAACCCGCCGACGCGGTTCTTTTCCGCAACTATTTCATTGTGTCTTCTCAACAGTTCGGCTGGCGCAGCCCCTGAGCCATACTGTTGGAGTTCTGTGCGGATCTCCTCTATTTTTTTGACGAGATGGGCATCATAGAGTCGTTTAACCGAAGCCAGTGCCTGCTCGCCCGAAATGCGACCAAATGGTTCTAAAACAGCGGATCGGACCTCCTTTTTGAGTCCTTCATCTTGGACGGTTTCCAGTACAGTTTCGATGTTCCGGGCCGGATCTTTAACGAGTTGCTCCAGCACGGCTCCGGACCAGATACCGGACAAAAAATCCCCTTTCAGGAACGGCTGTACAGCCCGGGCAATCTCCGCGTCCTGCATGAAGGCCTGAATTAGCTGTTTTTCCGCCAAAGTCAGCTTCCGATCGGGCTGAACTTCCTGTCTTGTCACTCTATTAGCGGCTGGACGGTTGTAAACAGCGCCGACGGCCGGCTTCCCCGGACTTACTCTAAGCCTTTCAAAAATGACACTTTCCGGGATTTTAAAGTTCTCCGCCACAGCCCGCGCCACTTCCAATTGTTCAACCCGATCCTGGATTTTGCCTACGTATTCCATAACATCATTGACCGCGTTAGCCTTCATGGCCGGCTGATCAAGATCGTATTGCCGTGCGGCTTCGGTCATCAGGTACTGCCAGAAATGGGGGGCATTAGCCAGGAGGCGGTTGTAAACTTCCCCCCCTTCGCGGCGGACGAAATCATCAGGGTCCAGACCGTCTGGTAACTTCAGGATTCGGACCCGCAATCCCTTGGCCAGCAGCAGATCGATCGATCGCCGCATAGCGTTTTGACCAGCGCTATCCGGGTCGTAGTTCATAACGACCTCGGGGACATATCGCGCCATAATGCCGACTTGTTGTTGCGTCAGGCTCGTGCCGCACGAGGCCACCACATTCTCGATTCCGGCCTGATGGAGGCTCAGACAGTCGAAGTAGCCTTCCACAATGATCAACCGTCCTGCCCTCTGTGCCGCATCACGTGCGAGGTGCAGCGCATACAGGACGTACGATTTCGAGTAAAGCGGCGATTCTGCCGAGTTCAGATATTTGGGCACCGCGTCTGCAGCCAGCGCCCGCCCGCCGAATGCAATCGTCTTGCCGCGCTCGTTCCATATGGGGAACATCAGGCGACGGCGAAAACGTTCGTAAACGTCCCCTCGATCATTCTTGACGAACAGCCCGCTGCCTACCGGATCCGTAAGCCGCAACTGAGACATCAAACCTGACGCAGGCGCATAGCCAAGACGAAATCGTTCGATGAAGTTCGGCTGAATTTTCCGTTTTTCCAGCACTTGTCGGGCGGCCGTTGCTTCTTCCGTAGACAGCATCTGACGGAAATACGTTGAAGCACGCTCGTAGATTACGAAAAGTTGTTTACGTTCCTCGGATTGTTTGTCGTCCAGTCCCGGGTTTGTGGGAATCGGAATACCACATTTCTCCGCGACAATTCGGACGGATTCCGGAAAAGATACTTTCTCCGCCAGCATGACGAATGAAAAGACGTCCCCCCCGACCTGGCAGCCAAAACAGTGAAAAATTTGTTTCTCGCGATGAACCGAAAACGAAGGTGTTTTCTCAGAATGAAAAGGGCAAAGCCCCTTAAACGTGTTCCCCGCACCCTTAAGACTTACGTAATCCGATACCACCCTAACGATGTCGGCAGAGTCACGAACAGTTTCCGAAAAATTTTTCATTAGCTGCCGGGGGGAACCGAAAAAGCGAAATCAAGTAATCTATACGTTTTTGTACGAAAAAGTCAAGTGGGGATAATTCGGCTCCGATTAGTCGATAAGGCAGCCGTAAGGCTAAACGGGCGAGAATGTGCCCGGATTTTTTGGAGATCGGGCAGCCAAGATTCAGATGAGAGTAGTGTGATGTGGTCAGCGAGGGCGATGAACGGAATTTTTAGGTCTTCGCAGACAACGCTGCGCCGTGAGCGAGCACCGAAATTGAGTTGTCTGGCGTTCGGGCTGGAGCTAGACGCGGAGAGGCAAGGCTTCAAACGCTTGGACCATGTCTCCTATGCGCGCTAGCAGCGCGGCCAACCGCAGATGCAGGCTGCGAGCGTGATGCAACACCCGGCCCGCCAGATTGAGATACAGAAAACGCAGGCGCTTGGGCCGTGCCGACAGATGCTCTGCCGGTAACGCCAGCCGCTTCAGAGCGGTCAGTACGTTATGGGTAATCACGGCCAGCCGCAACCATGCGGCATTGGCCCCGAAGCGACCGCACGGCAAAACTCCGGCTGCCAGTTCATTCTTCAGGATGTCATGCACCATCTCGACTGTGCCGGCTTTTTCGCGATGCCACTGGATCAGTTTCGGGGCCGTCCATCCTTCAATGTTGGTCACGACGGCAAAATGGCGGATTCGGGAACCGTCGTCGTAGAGATGTCCCTGTTTTTTCTCGATCCGAATAGCGATGTAACGCAGCGGTTGACTATCCTTCTTTTCACTGCGTTCGCCAGGGACAAACGCGACTTCCGCGCAGGATCGGATCGCGTCTGTTTCCTCCTTCACCATCTGCCATTGGTCTTCCTTAACCTCGTCGATGGCTTTGGCCAACTCCGCGCTCATCCGCGCCGATATGGCGAATCCGATCAAACCGGCTGGACCGCCCTCGCGCAATGGATTGCGCAACCAGTCCATCAGTTCGTGTTCGTGGCTGGCCGAATCGCCCCGGTAATAGAACGTTTCCACCGTCTTGGGAAGCGCTGCAAAGGCCGCCTTCGCGCCACTCAGCGGGCTCATCATCGCCGGCACATTGCCGTCTCGAAACTCATCCGACAAGATCAATCCCGTCTCGGCCCACACCGCCAGCATCGGCTGATAGCCTCGTTCTCCCTCGTAGGTCGCCTTGGCCTCCTGCTTCCGGCTTTCGATGATCGTGGCGTCCTGATCGACCGTCGCGATCTTCTGGTCCGGACAACGGTTTCCCACTTCCGCAATGGCTGTCCGGTTCACCGCTCCCAATCCCTGCAACGGAATCGTCTCGTCGGGGATATAGGCTTTCTCGTCCCCTTTCAACCGCAATTGAGCCTCTTCGATTTTCGCGTCTTCATGAAACGCATACAGAAAATTCCGCGCCGCCTCCGGCGACGGCATCCCATGGCCGACCAACTCGGCCAATCCCGCGTCGGCTCGCAGTTGCTCGAAGTCTTCCAGGCATTCGCCTCCCACCGCATTCAGAATCACGAAGCTCTCCACAAACGTCGCTTCGTCATAGCCTCTGTCTCGTTGCTTGATTCGCACATGCTGAGCCACCGCTTCGGGCAAACCCAGTGATCGGAAGGCCCGCACTACCAGCGGCACTCCCCCATAGCTGGTCAATGTCTCCGTTGCTGGCTCGGGGTCTAATTGGAACGGCAGAGGATTCATTGTCGGGGATCGGCGTCTCGCTTTCATCATGCCGCGCATCTTCGCTGCGCATCACCCCAAGGGTGGTCCCTCTGGTTTCCCCACTTCACAACAAAACAGCGACTCTGCCTGCGCCAATCGCCAATACTTTTTCTTCCATCCCTTTGTTATCGACTAATCGGGGATTCGGGGACAGACGTATAAATCACCTAATTACGTATCAGGAACCTTTGGACGTAATTAGGTGATTTATACGTCTGTCCCCGAATTATTCCCTCAACGTGACCACGGTGACACCGCGGCCGCCCTGGTTCTGCGGCGCAGCCTCGAAACGCGCCACGTGCGGGTGGCCGCTCAGCAATTCGGTTATCGCCTGCCGCAGGGCGCCAGTTCCGGTTCCATGGACGATTCGAATCTGGTTCATCTGTGCCAGGAAGGCATCGTCCAGGAATTTGTCCGTCATATCGACGGCTTCGTCGACTCTACGCCCCAGAAGGTTGAGTTCGTTCTTCTCCAGCTGCTTGGATGCAACAGTCAGGTGAACTCCCTGGGGCAATCGGATCGGCGGGTTCTCGATCACCTCGAGATCGGCGACAGGCCTACGTAGTTTGATGTTCCCCACCAGCACTTCAGCACCGTCGCCTTTTAATGATGTAACTATCCCAGTTACTCCAAGGGAAGCAACTCGTACGGCCTGTCCCTCTCTCAGCGGGACTTGGATGCGCCCCGGAAGCCCGCCGGGCGAAGGCTCAGTTTTCGACGCCGGTTGGATCTTTTCTCTTTCCCTTTTGATTTCCGACGTCGCCTGCTCCTTAACACTTGCCAGTTTCTTCTGGTACTTCTTGACCGAGTCGTCACGCACGGACTCCAGTTCCCGCGACGCCCGCTCCGACATCTCCTTCACGATCCGCTCCAGCTTTTTCTCTACCCTCGCAATCTCCTCTTTGTGCTGCGCGGTGACCTGGTCCAACTCCTTTTGCTTCCAGTCCTCGAATTCCTTCCGTTCCTTTTCTAATCTCGTCTTCTCGCCCTCCAGGTCCGCAATCCTGCGCCTCAGTTCCTCGACATAATGCCCCGCTTCTACATCAGCCGTGTCCAGGAATCCGGTCGCCTTTTGCAGTACCTTCGCCGGCAACTGCAGTCGTTCTGCAATTTTCAAACCGCTCGATGCCCCGGCCAGCCCGTGAATCAGGCGATAGGTCGGTTCCAAAGTGATTTCATTGAATTCCATTGCGGCGTTCGCCACGCCCGCCGTCGTTTCCGCGTAGAGCTTCAGCCGGTTGTAATGGGTTGTCGCGATCGTCAAAGCGCCGATTTCCCGGAATTGTTCGAGGACGGCACGAGCGAGTGCGGCCCCCTCCCCGGGTTCGGTGCTGCTGCCGATCTCATCCATGAGAATCAGCGACCGGGCAGTCGCCGATTCGACCATCGACTTGATCGCCAGAACGTGGGCCGAAAAAGTGCTGAGGTGATTCGTGATGGACTGCTGATCCCCGATGTCGGCAAGCACTCGATCGAAAATCGGCAGGGCCGCCTCTTCCGACGGCACCGGAATGCCGGACTGCGCCATCAGGGCCAATAGTCCGACCGTCTTGAGCACCACTGTTTTTCCGCCGGCATTGGGGCCGCTGATGACCAGAACGGTTCGAGTTGAATCCATGTCCAGCGACACGGGCGACACGGACGCACCCTCGCGTTTCAAATTGTCTTCGAGCAGCGGATGCCTTGCTTTGATCAAACTGAGCAGCGGTCCTCGCGAAAAGGACGGGCGAACACAATCGAAATCACGGCCAAACCGCGCCTTCGCAAAAACCAGCTCCAGGTAAGCGGCCAGCGAGCGCGCAAACTCGATCGGGCCGGCGCTTGCCTGAATCAGATCCGTCAGCTCAGCAAGAATGCGTGCGATCTCATATCGCTCTTCTTCCTGCAACCGGACCAGTTCGTTGTTCATCTCCAGCACCGCGAGAGGCTCCATGAACACCGTCGCGCCGCTTGATGAACTGCCGTGAATGATGCCTTCAACGCCGCGCTTTTGGTCGCTGCGCACAGGAATCACGAACCGGCCGTTTCGAATGGTCACGAGCTGTTCCTGCAATTGAGAGGCGTATGCCGGACTCCGGACGATGGATTCGAGCTTCTCGGTCAAACGCGAGCGCGACGCCGCGAGCGCGCGCCGGATACGCGCGAGTTCTGGACTGTACTTCTCGTCGACTTCACCATTGTGGATGGCGCGGCCAAGGTGCTTTGCCAGGTCCCGCAGATCGGGCAGCCGCTGTCCGGTCTGCGCGAGCTTCGGAAACTTCTCACGCTCCTCTTTCCAGCGAAGCCGAAGACCTTCGACCTGGGAAAGGAACGATTGGATGGCTTCGATCTCGGCAATTTCCAGACTGGAGCCTGCAACCGAGAGCTTCTCCAGTGCCTGGGACAACAGAGCGATGTCGTTGAACGGAACCCGGTGCTCTCGCAGGTACGCCATCGCTTCGGCCGTAATGGCGTGCTCCGCATCGAGCTTCTGTTCGTCGAGCATCGGCGAGAGTCCGGCAAGCGCGAGGCGGCCCGCATCGGTCGACACATAGCGGCCGAGCAATTCTTTCAGCCGGTGATACTCGAGGGCGTCGAGGGAGAAGTCCATTACAGCCGATTGATCAGGCTCGCCACAACAGCGGCGCCGTAACCATTATCGATGTTCACAACCGTTACATTCGAGGCACAACTGTTCAGCATGCCAAGGAGAGCGGCGACGCCATTGAAGCTGGCGCCGTAACCGATGCTCGTTGGAACCGCAATGACAGGCACCGATACCAGACCGCCGACCACACTGGGCAGAGCGCCTTCCATGCCGGCCACCACAATCAAGACACGCGCCTGGGTCAGGCGTTCGCGCCGGTCGAGCAATCGATGGAGGCCGGCCACTCCGACGTCGTAAAGGGAATCGATGTTGTTGCCCATCACCTTCAACGTCACGACCGCTTCCTCGGCAACGGGCATGTCGGATGTCCCGGCAGAAACCACCAGGATTGTGCCTTTACCGTGAATCTTCGTATCTTTTTGAACAACAATGGCGCGCGCCCCCTCATGGTATTCGGCCTCGGGAGCAATCCTTTTCACACGCTCGAAGTGCGCGGGGGTACTCCGGGTAACCAGGATGTTATGGTCGTGCCTGTACATCGATTCGACGATGCGCGCGACCTGATCGATCGTTTTACCTTCGCCGAAAACCACTTCAGGAAAGCCCTGCCGAAGGGGTCGATGGTGATCGATGTTGGCGAAGCCGAGATCCTCGAACGGCAATGAGCGCAGGCGGTGGAGTGCTTCGTCAGGCGTCAAAGCGCCCCTTTTGTATTCGTCCAGGATTTTTCGGATTTGCTCTTCAGTCATGAACCAGCCGTTCCGTCAGTTCCCGATAACATTCTAACGGACGGTTGGGCGTATTCAGAGGATCATGAAAGAGGGCCTGAATTTCTTTCCTGGAGATTCGCGATTGCAGGTAGGCGTGGTAAAGCCTTCGGCCCAGCGCGTATCCAAGTAACTCACTCAGCATTCTCTTTGTCTTTTGCTTGCCGATTTTCGCCTCGATTGCCAGTCTAAGCACTGAGAAGTGCTGTGCACCGGGCCGCCGGGACGGATCCACGAGCAGCTCGATGGCCCGCGTGAGCTGGTCGTTGCGGCCGATCTGGCCGAGAACACGTTCCGCGAGGGGCTCGATACCATCTCGCGACGAGTCGAGCAGTTTCGACCAGAAATAGCCGAGGCCGCTCTCAATGACATTCACGAAGAACTGATCATTGGCCGCCCGTTCGGCAGGCCTGTCCAACTCGCCACGGCACGCCTGATGGATGTGGCGCGCAAATTCCTCGGCGGCGGAGCCGAGCTGAAACCGGTCGACCATCACTGGATTGAGCTCAGGCATCGGCATGCAGCTCACGACGGAGTCATTCTTCTTCATGGCAAGAAAATCCATCATGACTTCCATGAGAGTTTGCGCGAGCAGCGTCCAATCCCCGCAAGAGTCTTCTCCAAGACAATTGTGAAGGTACTGGCGAAAGGACTCGTACTTCTCGATCGGCGTCGCGTTGAATACACAATAGGCACCCTCGCGCACACGGACGGAGCGAGCGTCATGATGCCCTTGTTCCTGAAGCTTCCAATAAATGCTGTCCACGTTTTGCAGGACGAAGACTTCCCTCAGAGCGATTTCCTTCCTCTGAAGAATGGCGCGCACTCGTGCAGGCAGATGATCCGTCGCGAGATGGGATTCTCCAAAGACCACGACAAGACATCGAGAAGGATCTTCTTCGATTAAACGCGAAATGCGTCGCGCCACTCCGAGGTCGCGGCGGCTGATGCTTCGCATGTCATTTCGCGGGTGACAGTCGACGCCGTATGCCGGAATGCGAAGTTCGCGGGCTGTATCGAAGATGCCTTTGTAGCCGCTCCAGTCGCAGCCCCACTCTTCCTGGTAGCGGATACCGTCAAGAAATTCCTGCTCCGAAATTCGTCCCGCCATCCAGTGGTCCAGGATCTTCTGACTCCGGGCGAAGACAGGCTCCACGGCAAGCGCGAGATTCACGTTTTTGGCGGCCAGTTGCCGGATAAACTGTGCAGCGTAGGTCTGGCTTCTGGGAAGGGCGTGGTAGTCGCCGATCCAGATCAGGTTCGCCGTGCGGGCTTCTTCAAAAACGGTCTCAGGCTCACAAACGGCCTGAAAAGTCTGGAACTCACGATTAAATTCGTGGATATATTTCCGGCTGGGAGAGGCGCCAAGTTCCCCGATATCGCTCTGGATATGGCGCACCGCTGTCCGCTTGAGTTCCAAAACCTCCCTAAGTCGTTGCTTTGAGTAGGTCATATTGCGTTAGACTTAGTTCCTGGGATATTGGGAGCTAAGTGTTGATTTGGCGCAAGTTAAGCATTACGCTTAACATGATTAAGTTCGAGCACACGGTCTTCGCCCTTCCATTTGCATTTTTAGGGGCATTGTTGGCCCGGAGAGGCCTGCCGACTGTCTGGCAGACCGGCTGGATCGTAGCTGCCATGGTCGGGGCAAGGAGCGCCGCAATGGCTTTCAATCGAATCGCGGATCTCCACTACGACAGGATGAACCCGAGAACCAGCGAACGCGCGCTGCCGCGAGGCACGCTGTCCATGCAGTTTGCTGTGATCTTCACGGTTGCAATGTCGTCCCTGTTCGTATTCTCGGCCTGGCAATTGAATAGGCTGTGCTTCTATCTGTCGTTTCCGGCGTTGGCTCTGTTGTTCTTTTATTCGTACACCAAACGGTTCACGTCGCTAAGCCACATCGTGCTGGGTTTGGCCGTTGGTTCTGCGCCTCTCGCGGCCTGGCTCGCCGTCCGCGGAGAGTTCGCATGGGCGCCGATTCTTCTCAGCGGCGCGGTGACGTTCTGGGTAGCAGGATTTGACGTGATTTATTCGCTTCAAGACACCGAGTTCGATCGCAGGGCCAGGCTTTTTTCACTGCCTTCGAAATTCGGTATGGCTCCGGCGCTGCGAATCTCAGCACTGTTTCATGCGGGAACCGTGTTGCTTCTCGCCGCCACAGCCATCCTTAGCAGCTCCGGATGGATGGCATACACGGGTATCGCGATAGTGGCCATCATTCTGTATTGGGAACATCGGATCGTGAAACCGCACGATCTAAGTCGTGTCAACGTGGCTTTCTTCAACCTGAACGGATACGTCAGCATTCTCCTACTGCTGGCGTTTGCAGGAGACATACTAACAAGGTGAACAATTATTGCCTGATGGCGAGTTTGATACTGCCGCCGGAGCGGCCCCGTTTTTATCAGCCGCTTACTCATTGGAATGGCCTATACCAGCTCAATCTTTTCGATGCTTTCATCCTCATTCCCTACCTCACGATTCTGGGCATTCTTGCGGTTTATGGAATCCACCGCTATTACCTCGTGTACCTGTATCTGAAAAACAAAGACAAAGTCGCTCAGCCGAAAGCCAGGCTCGATGTAAAGCCGCGAGTGACGGTTCAACTTCCCATATACAACGAGATGTACGTGGTCGAGCGGCTGGTCGAAGCGGTGTGCGGGATCCGTTACCCGCGTGAGCTTCTGGAGATTCAGGTTCTGGACGACTCCACCGACGGAACCGTCGAAATTGCGGCGGCCTGCGTGGCGAAGCATCGTGGGTTGGGTTTCAACATCAGTCATGTCCACCGCGCGAACCGATCCGGATTCAAAGCCGGTGCGCTCGAGAACGGACTGAAACTGGCGGCAGGCGAATTGATCGCAATTTTCGATGCAGACTTCACGCCGGGGGCGAGCTTTCTCGAAGATGTAGTGGATTATTTCAGCGATGCAGAAGTGGGAATGGTCCAGACGCGATGGGGCCACATCAATCGCGAGTATTCCCTCCTGACGCAGGTCGAGTCTGTGATCCTGGACGGCCATTTCGTGATCGAGCACGGCGGACGTCATCTGTCTGGCCGCTTCTTCAATTTCAATGGAACGGCAGGCATCTGGCGGCGCCAGACGATCGAATCGGCCGGTGGCTGGGAACACGACACGCTTACGGAAGACACCGATCTCAGCTATCGGGCACAACTGGCCGGATGGAAGTTTTTATATCTTCCCCACGTCGTTTGCCCGGCCGAGCTTCCCGTCGAAATGAATTCGTTCAAGACACAGCAGTCGCGGTGGGCGAAGGGACTGGTGCAGACGGCCATCAAGTTACTTCCCCGGATTCTGCGAAGCGATCTGCCCTGGAAAATCAAGGTCGAGGCTTTCTTTCACCTGACGGCAAACATTTCGTATCCGCTGATGATCGCGCTTTCGTTCCTCCTGCTGCCGGCCATGATCGTGAGGTTCAACCAGGGCTGGTTCCAGATGCTCTACATCGACCTGCCGCTGTGGCTCGCCTCGACAGCATCCGTTTCCATGTTCTATCTCATCTCGCAGAAGGAGCTTTATCCGGACTGGAGAATTCGGCTGAAATATCTTCCGTTCCTCATGTCTGTGGGAATAGGCCTTTCAGTCAGCAACTCGAAAGCGGTTATGGAAGCGCTGCTCGGCATTAAAAGCAGCTTCAAGAGGACGCCCAAATACAAGATCGAGAGTAAGAAAGATCGATGGGCCACCAAGCAGTACCTGCGCAGGACAGGTATGATGCCGTTTTTCGAACTGTCCCTGGGCGCGTATTTCAGCCTCGTCGTTCTCTATGCTTTTACGAGCCAGAACTACCCAACGATTCCTTTTCTCATGTTGTTCGTCATTGGGTTCACATATATGGGTCTGATGTCGATTGTTCACATGACGCTGCACCGATGGCTGAGAGGCTTATGAATGGAACGAGCCGCGCCGCTTTCGCCCGCGTTTGTTTGTTGTTTCTGACTGCGGTCTCGCTGTTTGCAATCGAGAAGGAACCGCTGACGGAGTACCGGGCCCGGCGGGAGCGTCTGGCGGAACGCATCAAGGGAAATGTGCTCGTGCTGCGGGCGGCGCCGGATCAGGAACTCACGGAGTACCAGCAGGAACGCAATTTCTATTACCTTACCGGGTTTGACCAGCCGGGCGCCATCCTTCTGTTGGATGCCGTTTCCGAGCCAATGCAGGAGTTCCTCTTCATTCCCGAGCGAAAGCCAGCGGAAGAACGGTGGACGGGCGAAAAGCTGGGGCCCGGGCCGGATGCAGCAAGAGTCACAGGTTTTGCGAAAGTCCTGCCGGTGTCTGAATTCGACGCGACACTGAGAAAAGTTTCGGAGCGAGCAAAGGCCACATATGGCTTGAAAGAGGCCGAGAGCGATATTGCCTACCTTCGCCAGACGAAGTCGCGAACTGAAATCGCCCTTCTCGAGAAAGCAATCCAGATCACGATGAAGGCCCAGCAGGCAGCCGCACGAGAGATTGCCCCGGGAGCCTGGGAATATGAAGTTGAAGCGGCGCTCGAATTTGAGTTTCGACACAATGGCGCCGAGCGTCCAGCCTTTCCTTCCATTGTCGGTTCCGGGCCGTTTTCAACCATTCTTCACTACAACGAAAATACGCGGCGCATGGAGTCCGGCGATACCGTTGTCGTGGATATCGGCGCGGAATACGGCGGCTACGCGGCGGACGTCACACGCACCTATCCTGTTTCCGGAAAGTTCTCGCCGCGGCAGCGCGAGATCTATCAAATCGTGCTCGACGCGCAGAAGGCCGCGATGGCGAAGGTGAAGCCGGGTGTGACGATTAGCGAAATCCATCAGGCTTCCAAGAGCTATATCGAGTCCAAAGGCTACGGAAAATATTTCATCCATGGAACCAGCCACCACATCGGACTCGAGGTCCATGACGTCGGAGCAACGACCCGGCCGCTCGAAGCCAACATGGTCATCACGGTTGAGCCGGGCATCTATATCCCCGAAGAGAAGCTTGGAGTCCGCATCGAAGACGATGTACTTGTGACGTCTACGGGTTACCGCCTCCTCTCGACATTTCCCAAGGAAATCGACGAAATTGACGCCCTGGTTCAAAAGCGCAAGTAGTAACCCGAACGGAGCCGCGTAGCCCCGGGCTGACGGGTCTTTTGCTCAAATGGAATCCACAATATGTTATAGGCCGGCGTACCAGTCGTGGCCTCGTTCGGCCCAGAAGTCGGGAGGGCGGGTATTTGTAAAGTGAACCGTTCCAATTCGTTTGATGTTCTTGATGCCGTACTTGACAGGCGTGGCCAGGCGCAACGGCGCGCCGTGTTCTGGCGTCAGTTCCCGTCCGTTCATTTCGTAACACAATAGCGTTTGGGGATGTACGGCGCTCGCTATGTCCAGACCAACGTAGTAACCGCCATCCGGAGTCTCCATACCGACGTATCGCGCATCGGAACCGGCCTCTGCAACCAGGTTTGAGAGCCTTGCTCCGGTCCAATGCACCACCTGACTCCATCCTTCGATGCAGTGTAGTTCCGTCACCATTTCAACCCGTGGGAGTCTCTTGATATCGTCCAGCGTCAGCTCCAGGCGCCTGGAATGCACAGAGCTCACCACCTTTAGCGTCCAGGATCGGATGTCAAAATCCCTGCTCAAACCCTCTCCGCCGTTCTCACGCGGAGGACTGACCATCGATTCCGGAAACGTGGGAGCAAGGTGACTGGCGCTGAAATACTCGCGCGCGAGTTGCTCGTTGGTTTCGAGAACACGGCGCAGCGGCCACGGCACGCCATCATCATGGCGGCGCGTTCGGAGCCAATGGAAAGAGCCCACGCCGCCCAGGGCCGCAACGCCGGCTTTCAGAAAGCTGCGGCGCGATCGGATGCGCATTGCTTTCTCATCAGTCACCGGATGGTTTCTCCACTTCGACCAGTTCGTATCCGGTGATCATGCTCCGGAAGTTGTTCCAACCAGCCCTCGTGACCTGCACGATGTGAACGCAAAAGAAGAGGGCGTATCCAACCGTGAGCCAGAAATGTTCGAAACGGGCGAACTGATAGCCACCCAACAGGGAGGTCAGCCATGCAAGCTGAGTCGGTTTGTAGACCGCCAGGCCTGTAAGAAGCGACCCGGCGCCCATGAAAATGATGGTGAGGTATGCGAATTGTTGAATGCCGCCATATCGCCAGTCTCTGGAGAAAATCGTGTATGAGATGTACAGGAAACCGTTAATGGCGAAGAGCCACATGAAGGTGAAATGCCACGACATTCCTTCGGCCAGGCGAAAGCCGATGTTAAAGGTGGAATAGAACGACTCCGGAAAGAATTTGAACAGCGTGAACCGGCCGATGCCGATCCGATACACGTCATTGGCCCAGTAAATCAGAAGGCCGCTCCAGATCATCACCGCCAGGACCGCAAAGTTGATCCAGTGAAAACACCGAATCGCCAGCGCATGCCTGGACTGGAGTTTCTTCATACCTCTATTTCTTCACGTACATTTCCGGGAATTGCTTGCGAAGGTTATCCACCTTCGGCAGATCGTTGATCACGATGTACGGCTGAGTCGGATGATGGACAAGATAATCCTGATGGTAGGCCTCCGCCTTGTAAAAAGCCTTCAAAGGGCTGACCTGGGTCACAATCGTACGCCTGAAGACTTTGGCCTGATTGACCTGATCAATGTAGGCCTGCGCGATGCGTTTCTGCAGGTCGTTGGCGACGAAAATCGCGGATCGATACTGCGTGCCCACATCCGGTCCCTGCCGGTTCAATTCAGTAGGATCATGCGCCACGGAGAAGAAGACTTTGAGAAGTTGACCGTACGAAACCTGCGACGGGTCGTAGGTAATCCGTACGGATTCGGCGTGTCCGGTCGTACCGCTGCTGACTGTATCGTACTGAGCTGTTTCCGCCGAACCGCCCGAGTACCCGGACACGACGTCTTTGACTCCTTTGACGTGCTCAAACACGGCCTCGACTCCCCAGAAACAGCCACCCGCGAATACGGCCGTTTGCTCGGTCTTTGCGGTAGCCAGAGGTTCGTCCACAGCCGGATTCGGCAAAGATTCCGCCGCAGTCAAACCCGTACACGCCGCTATCACAAAGCAGCAGAACATCATGAAAAACGCCCTGTGAAACAAATGGTGAAATAAAGTCATACCAACCTCACGAAACGCAAAGAAGCCGAGTTCATGCAATAGCGCAAGCCCGTCGGTTTTGGACCGTCGTCGAACACATGCCCCAGATGAGCTTCACATCTGCGGCACGAAACGGACGTGCGCACCATACCGAAACTGCGGTCTTCGGCAGTCTCGATGTTTTCCTTCGCAATGGGCTGCCAGAAACTGGGCCAGCCGGTACCGGAATCATACTTCGTTTCCGCAGAGAAAAGCGCCGTATCACAGCAGACGCAGCGATAGATCCCCTTCTCATGCAGATTCCAATACCGGCCTGTGAAGGCGCGCTCCGTATCTGCATGCCGAGTAATCTCGAACGCGTCGCGAGGAAGTTGTTTTTTCCATTCGCTTTCACTTTTCACAATCCTGGACACCCGAACGCTTTTTTGCCGCACACCTGAATCCGAAAATTCGACGATCGTTACTTCATCGGGCCGGCCGGTCGATGCAGCCAATCCTGAAGTCGCCGCAGCCAGGAAAGCGCGGCGCGATAGCTTATGCGTCATTTCTTTGTGCCTTTGTATCTCCGTGTTTAATGCCACTCATTTAAGGTTGAAATGCACTTCCACGTTTACCCGCACTTTCACGGGCATACCGTCCTTCATCGCCGGGCTCAGTCTCCATTGTTCGAGCGCGTTGATGGCATTTTCATCCAGATCCGAACGCAGTGACCGGACGACTCGCAGAACATTAGGCACCCCGTCCTCCCGGATCATGAGATCCAGCACAACAGTATCTGTGATTTGCTCTGCCTTCGCGCTCTCCGAGTATTCCGGTTCTACGCGATAGATGATTCTCGGAGGAGACACGTCCGGCCCGACCCGGTGTGCCATATCGTTCGCGATAATCTCGTTGAGTTCTTCGTTTCGAAGATTGAATTCGACGTCGACCCGGGTCGTCATTTCCACAGGACTGCCGTTTCGTTTGCCGGCGACAAATTGCCAATCCCGGACCGCCAACAACGCATTCTGATCGAGGCCAAAGCCAAGCCCCTTCACAACTCGCAAACCGCTGACCTTGCCCTTCGCATCCACGTGCACTTCGGCCGTAACAACTCCCTCTATGCCACGTCTGCGCGCCTCATCGCTGTACAAAGGAGGCGTGCTGTAAACCACTACTTCCGGCGGGGTTTGCATAGATACAGGCCCCTCGGATACGGAAGGCAACTCACCAATCCGTATGCGCTGGACTGTGGGAACCGCTTGTCTCGCGGTCGCGCGCATGGCGGCGAGCGGAACCACCAGGCAAAATGCGGCGATCATTACTGCAAATATCCTTCTACGCGTGACCGTTCGCCGGTTCATGGTGGAGTCCACAATGGCGACAACCCTCCTTTCAAGATCGGGCTGGCGGGCCATAGCCAAGGCAGGCAACCATCGCCTGTCGGAAGCTCTCAGCACGCGTGCAAGTTCCAGGAGATGGGTGGCATAGTCCCTGCCATCTACACCGAGATTGACGACGGCATCGTCACAGGCCCGCTCGCTCTCCCGATGCAGCCGGCTGGAAGCGATCCAGAACAGCGGATTGAACCAGTAAACGGCACGTACAATTTCTGCCAGAAGCTGAACGAGCCAGTCGAATCGATATACGTGCGCCAATTCATGCGCGAGTACCACGCGCAGCCGCTCGTCGGACCACTCCGCAGCGGAAGCGGGTAAGAGTACCTGGGGACGGAGAAAGCCCCACGTTACCGGCATCGAGGCCTGGCGGCTTTCCAGAACACGAACTGCTCGTTTGAGCCCGAGGGCGCGGGACAAATCCGTGGCAACTCTTGTCCACCTCGGATCCGGCGCGCATTGCGCCCGTGCGGCAAAGCGTTTCAACCTGAAAATTGCGGCGATGAGGAGCGTGGTGGAGATAATGGCGCCTGCAAACCATATGGCTGACAACAGGTAGGCCAGCGATCGGGCGGGCGGGATTCCCTCTGCATGTACGACGACCTCGGTACCGAACGTCGACACCTGCGGCACGGCGTTCCGGGATATCGCCGGCAGCACCGCAGCGACTCTGCTCACGAGTTCAGGCTGCCATGGAGGTAGGAACGAAGCCAGCAGGGGCAGAAGCGCGGCTGAGCCGATCGCAGCTGCCCAGAGGATGTGGCGTTCGGCCGCAGAACGCCCGCAGAAGAGCCTGGCAATGCAAAAAGCGGCGGCGAGGATTAGCGAAGCTTTGATCATTTACGCTCCTTCCTCGCTTTCTCGATTAATTGCGCCATCCGCTCCAATTCCTCTTCTGAGATTCTGGAACTTTCCCTTCCGAGCAACGCCGCCACGACCTTTTCAGCGGAGCCTTCGAAGAATGTATCGACCAGGTGCTTCAGTGCGGATTGCCGGACCGTGTGGCGGGGAATCGCAGGAATGTATACATAGCGGAGACCGTGCTCCTCGTGGCGAAGCTGGCCTTTCTCCTCGAGAACACGGAGCTGCGCTCGAACGGTGGAATAGGCGGGCTCCCCCGAGAGCTCGGCCATGACCTCACCGACGGTCGCACGGCCGACGCGATAAACGATGTCCATGATTTGCCTCTCGCGGCGGCTGAGAACGGAATGTGGCGACTTCGGCATTGCCTGGTTTTATAGCACAGGTGCTGGAAAATTAGACAGAACTTTCTGGCAGGCCCTTTCCGCGCGGGTGGCGACTGGGATACAATCGTCGTTTCCAGTAAACAACAGGAGTCTTTCTGTAATGATTCAAGCAACACAACTACGGCGGGGAAACACGATCCTGCTCAATGGCGAACTTTATCAGGTGGTGGACTACCAGCACATAACGCCGGGAAACTGGCGGGGAATGGTGCAGACGAAGCTGCGCAAGCTCAGCACAGGTTCCATTATCGATCACCGGTTCCGGTCGGAAGACCGCGTCGACCGTGCAATTCTGGACGAGCGCGAGATGGAATACCTTTATAAGGACGGCACCGATTATTACTTCATGGATACCGAGAACTACGAACAGACGCACCTCAACGAAGACGTTCTCGGCGACGCAACCAGCTACCTTGTGCCGAATTCGAAGATCAAAGTCGAGTTCTACGAAGGAAAACCACTCGGTATTGAATTGCCCGCCACCATCGATCTCAAGGTGGTTCAAACCGATCCAGGTATGCCATCTGCAACAGTCAGCAACGTATTGAAACCGGCAACGCTGGAAACGGGACTCGTGGTCGGCGTTCCCCACTTCATTCAAGAAGGCGAAGTCATACGGGTCGACACGACGGAAGGAAAGTACGTCGAGCGCGTTCGTAGTTAAGCCATACCCTCTTCCCTGCGGAGGGCGGATCTGCAATCAGCAGATCCGCCCTCTCGTCGAAATCACGCCGGCTAAAGCCGGCGCCTACAGATACACCGCTCGTAGGATTTCACCAATCAATCGAAAGTGGCGGAATAACCAGAGGCGGACTATAGTTTGACGGTCATCAGACCTGCCAAATTTTTGGAGGCGCGCCATGGATTTCATCGAACGAATTTTCGGGGTGTCTCCCGACGGCGGTAACGGTTCGTTGGAAGCCCTCTGGTTTCTGATTCCTCTCGTAATTCTGGCGGCCCTTTGGGCGAGGCATGCCCGCAGAGGCTCACGCTAAAAAGTTTGTTGTTCGAAAACCTGCTCTCGATGAAAATGCAGGGACAGAGAAATAGTCTGAAAAATCGTCAATTTACGTATCTCGGGGAGGTACGACAATGGGCAATTGGAAGATGGTTAGGCCATTACTGATCATCGCGTTGATGGGCAGTCTTGGCGTCGCATACGTTGTGTTCGGAGGATGGGCTGCCGCGAGCCCAGCCCCGGCGCAGACCGCAATTGCGGGGACGGCGAGCCTTACGGGAACGGTCGATGCGACCGCGCCGGTCAAGGCCGCGCAGGTCTTCATCCGCAACGTCGACAAGCACATCCTTTACATGGTGTACACCAACGGCGGCCAGTTCCGGGCTGTAACCATGTTTCCCGGAAACTATGAAGTCAATGCCAGCACAAAAGGCCTGGAGTCGGACGTTCAGAAGCTGACGTTGAAAGCCGGGGAAAACCCGAAGCTGAAGCTGTCGCTCCACGCCATTAGCGGCGCGTCGGCGCGCACGATTGTCAACGCCCTCGAGACAAACACCGAATCAAATTCGACGGTCACCATCGAGCAGAGCTACGACGAGGTCTATCCGCCAGGACCCGGACGGGACGTGGCCGAGAGGACCTGCATCATCTGCCATGGCGAAAACTTTCTGCCCGGGAGGCCTGGAAACCTCGGAGTGTGGACTGCTCGTCTAGACCGCATGATGGGCAAGGCGAACTGGGATCGTGCGGCAGCCTCGTACGCCGAGGGCCTCCTCAACTATCGAGCCTCGGCCTTAAGGTTCTCACGGCAAGACCGCGAAGACTTGCTGGCGTATATGGTGAAGAACTTCGGGCCGGATGCCAAACCTCGGGCAGTCCGGATCGATCAGGAAATGCCGTTCGATGAGGCAAAGCTTGGCAAGGCCATGTACATCGAGTATTACCTGCCGCCGGATCCTCCGGGCCAGGGCACGAATTCGCCGGAATACAACAAGCTGCAAGCCGGGTTTGTGGGCAGGCGCGCCGGCCAGGATGTGCGTTTCGACGCAGACGGCAATGTGTGGCTGACCGATCGCGGCTATCCTCATCGTCTGGTGAAGCTGGACCCGCGTACCGGAGTACAGAAAGACTACCTGCTGCCGGATCCGAAGAACGGCATCCACGAAGTCAACATCGATCCGACCGGCATGATCTGGCTCGCGGAACATTCGGGCGTGCAGCCATCGAACGTGAAGCGTCTGCTCCAATTCAATCCGAAGACCGAAAAGTTCGAGCAAATGATTCCCATGGATCCGGACAACGTCGTCAGAAATCCCATCAAGTGGCTGCAGTCGATTGCCTTCGATTCAAAGAGCAACATCTATGTCGGCTGGATCATGGGGGGAGCGCTCAGCAAATATGACCGGGAGACAAAGAAAGTGTCGGTGTTTACCGTTCCGCAGCCGAACGCCATCGTGTACGGCGTTATCCCAGACAGAAACGATAACATTTGGATGGCTCTCTGGGATTCGGGGAATATTGCGAAGTTCGACACTCACAACAACGGTTGGACGATCTTTGCGCCACTGACGTATCCGGCGCAGGTTCGACGATTGAATGTGGATGCTCAAAACAATATCTGGTTTGGCATCTGGGCCGCCGGAAAGCGTCCCGGCAAGCTGGCGAAGCTGGATCAAACAACCGGCAGGATCACCGAGTGGACAGTACCGCGGCAGAACGCCAGCCCGTACGACGTGGCTCAGGACCCTGATGGCAACATCTGGAGCGCCGATGTCGGCGGCAGCGCCGCGGCGTTGTGGAAGTTCAATCCCAAAGACGCAACCTTTACGCTCTACCCGAAGCCGCAGAAGCCGGCGGACACGCCAAAGATACAGATCACCAGAGACGGGGCGATCTGGTACTCACCACGAGGAAGCGTGAACGCACCCGCTATCGGAGTGCTGTATCCCGATATGGATAAGATCGAAACGCTCGGCGCGTACTATCAGAACGGCCCACCGGGATATCCGTACAAGCTTGCGGGTTCTGTGGGACGCACCGGACGGTAAGCAAAAATGGGCTCGTAGCGAACGCGGGCTTTAGCCCGCGTTCGCTACGAGCCCACTTTTCGGAGTATCTCCAGGAGCGTGTCTTCTTCGCCTGGGAAGATGGTCCGAAAATCCAGAATTACGCGCCCGTTTTCAATTCTTGCGATGACGGGCGGATTGGAACTGCGCAGCCGTCTTTCCAGCTCCGTATCGGATAGGTTCGGAAAATTCAGGGTAACGCCCCAGGAAGGTACGTCGATCTCGGGTGCGGACCCTCCGCCGACGATCGACTTCAATTCCAGGGATTTGATTCCCGG
>QHXD01000004.1:0-856 GCA_003223895.1 Acidobacteriota bacterium | reverse complement strand
ATTCCCGGACCCGCCCGCTTTGCAAATGCTTCGGCACGCGCCTTCAGTTGTGCTTCAGGAATCCGAAGCATTCGCCAGGTTGGAATATCGTCAACTCGACCTTGAAGGTAGGCCCGCAATACGAATTCAAGGACGGAGATCGTCAGCTTGTCGAGGCGCAAGGCCCGAAACAGTGGGTTCTGGCGAACTTTTTCGACGTACAGTTTCTTCCCCGCGATGATTCCGGCCTGTGGACCACCAAGAAGCTTGTCGCCGCTGAAGCAAATGATATCCACGCCGGCCTGAATGCTCTCTATAACCAAAGGCTCGTCTTGCATGCCGATAAGGCAACCGCTGCCGAGATCCTCGAATGTGGGAGTCTTTCTCTTCCTTCCCAACTCGACGAATTCCTGGAGTGACGGCCGCTCTGTAAATCCCGTCATGCGGAAGTTACTCGGGTGGACCCTCAACAGGAGCCTTGTGTTTTCACCGATGGCCTTCTCGTAGTCTTTGATGCGGGTCCGGTTCGTGGTGCCGACCTCATGGAGAAGCGCGCCGCTCTTGGCCATGACTTCGGGGATTCGAAACGAGCCTCCGATTTCGATCTGCTCGCCACGGGACGCAATGACTTCTCCACCTTCACCCAGCGTGTTCAAGACCAGCAGGACTGCGGCCGCATTGTTGTTCACAACCGTTGCTGCTTCGCAGCTTATCAATTGTTGAAGTGCCTGCTCGAGATGCACGTCCCGTTTTCCGCGTGCGCCGCCCTCGAGATCAAACTCGAGATTCGAGTAGGCGGCAGAGACATCGCGGAGGTGATCGATTGCACCTTCAGGAAGCGGAGCCCTGCCGAGATTGGTGTGAAGTACGACGCCGG
>QHXD01000909.1:935-2952 GCA_003223895.1 Acidobacteriota bacterium | reverse complement strand
GACATCGAACAACGATTTCTCCTCCTCGTTCTCACTGCGCGGCGCGCCTTTCGACCGCATTGGCCTGTACCTGGACGGAGTGCTGCTCCATGCGCCCTTCCATACGACTGATGGCCAGACCGACAACGGATCGCTGACCATTTTCAACGGCGACATGACGGACGATATGACCCTGTACCAGGGCGCATGGCCGGTCCGCTATTCCGACCGTACCGCTGGAATTCTTGCGGTAGAGACCCGAGAGGGCAACCGGCAGGAAATTCAAGGACGGTTCAGCGCCAGTGCTTCCAACGCGGGAATCCTCATCGAGGGCCCGTGGAACAAGAGCGGGCGCGGGTCGTGGTTGGTGGCTTTCCGCAAGAGTTACCTGCAGTACATACTCAACCGCATCGATTTCGGTGACCAGGCTCCGTTTTTCTTCGGCTTCATGGATGGGCAGGCACGGCTTGCTTATGACTTGACTCCCCGGCACAACATCAGCTTGAGCTACGTGGACGGCACTTCTTCCGTGGACCGCACGTCTTTCCGCAGCGAACTGGGTCTCAACTCGATCATGACCAGCGGCTTCCGTTACGCGCTGTTCAATCTGGGTTCGCGTTATGCGCCCAACCAGCGATTGCTGATCAACAACCACCTGGCGTGGTCGCGGGAGAAGGGTGAAGTCGATAATCGCGATAATACAAGGTTGTCGGACCAGGCCTATGGCGAGTGGACATGGCATGGCGACGCCAGCGTCGTCTGGAGCAAGAACAACACGCTGGACTTTGGCGGCGTGTTCCGGCGCGTTCGGCAGAGCGGTTCCGCGAGGCAGTTCGTCTACACGCCGGCGCTCACGGCTGCCCTGGATGTTTTCCGCGGCGTAGGATATCAGGCCGGAGCTTACGTGCGGCAAACCCTCGGGTTGGCTTCCGGCCGAGGCCATGTGAGAGTTGGCGTGCGACAGGACGAGGACAACGTAGCGCCGGCGGAGATCACCTCACCTTACGCCAGCGTTTCGTTTGAGTTGCACACAAGAACCCGGCTGCAACTCGATTGGGGCGAATACGGCCAGTTTCCGGAATTGAATCAGCTCTTCTCGATTTTTGCACCCGGCAAGCTGCTGCCGGAGCGGGCTACACACTATGAGGGCGCCGTGGAACAAAGGTTGGGCGAACGCACCCGGCTGAAGTTCGAGTTTTACAACCGGCTGGAGTTTTACAACCGGCAGGACCGCGACCTCGTGGCGCGTTCGGCGCTCGATCCGCGCATGCTCCCCGACGGGACGATCGTTCCGGCGTTGCCGAATGCGCCCTGGCTCAACTCGGAACGCGGATATTCCCGGGGTGTGGAGGTTTATGTCCAGCGGAGGACGGCCAATGGGTTCGACGGATGGATTTCTTACGCCTACGGACGCGCGATCCTCAGCGATGGTTATCTGCAGAAGTTCCCGTCCGACTACGACCAGAGCCACACAATCAACGCTTATCTGAGCCGCCGGCTGCGTCCCACCGTCAATGTCAGCGGGCGCTTCACCTACGGCAGCGGCATGCCGCTGCCCGGCTTCTACAGGTTGGCGCAAGGTGGCGGATACTCGGTCGCCGAGAGGCGCAACGGCTTGCGGGCTGCTGCCTATGAGCGCACGGACCTGCGTCTCAACAAGGCCTACATTCGCCGTAAGGTCAAGACCACCCTGTTTGCGGAGATCGTCAACGTACTGAATCACACCAACCGGGACTTCGACTCACCAGGCCCTTACGACCCCGGCACGGGGCGCATTTTCCCCAATTTCTTCAGCATGTTCCCCATCCTGCCTTCGGCCGGGATGGTCTTTGAATTCTGAAATTCTTCGTATCTGAATCTGCTGGAAACGCAAAGACTTGCCGGACGTCAAAGATCTATCGAGTTGCCGCAGCGATCGAATTGACGTAGAAGGGCTGAGGATTTCGGGTATAACCGTACCGGACTGCGATAGGTCTCATGAAACAGATTTATGCTTGCGCTCTGATTCTCGTGTTTGCCGTCTTTGCGATATCCACGC
>QHXD01000909.1:0-922 GCA_003223895.1 Acidobacteriota bacterium | reverse complement strand
CTCAAATTCGAACTCCTCCAACGTAGGTCTGTTCGCCGTCAAGGGCCCCGTCCAGACAGACTATGACTCCTGCCTGGCAACAGCGCTCGACCAGTTGGTCAACGCTCACGTCACGGAAGTCTGGTCCCTGCACTTCGTAGTAACCGCCGGCATGGCTCACTCAGCTGTGACTGCCGGACTCTCACATCCGGATGTGCCGGTCCCCGCCGGCCGCGCACCTCCTGCCGCTCCCGCCGTTACTGCCTGACCTAAGAACGACATCGCGAATTACCCGTTGGAGTAAGACCATGTGGAATGTGTTTCTCACGGGCGCAACCGGATTCCTTGGCGGTGAGCTGGCCGTTGCGCTCTCAAAAACTGAATGTGCCGATAAAGTTGTTTGCCTGATTCGTGCAGGATGTGACGCCGAAGCGCGAGAGCGGCTGGCGCGTGTTTTTTCGCTGCACGGAGATACATACAATCCGGACAGGATCCTGGCTATTGCCGGAGACCTGGCGGACAACCAGCTCGAACGAAACCTTGCGCGCCATCCGGCGCTCAAAGACATCAATCTCGTCATTCACGCAGGCGCCAACACATCGTTCCTTAAACAGAAATATCCAATGCTGGAAGAGACCAACGTGCGCGGCACGCATCGAATCGCCAACTGGGCGTCTCAGCTTTCCTCGTTGGAAGCGTTTGCGCACATTGGAACGGCGACGATCGCCGGCGCGGGAGAGAACGTTATGGGCAGGACGCTGCTCGAGGACGAGCCTGACTTTTCCGCGAGACATCTCGTCGGGTACACGCGATCCAAGCTGCTTGCGGAGGTAACCGCGCTGGCGACGATCCCTCGCGACAAACTGACGGTGATCCGGCCTTCCATTCTGCTGGGCGACACGAGACGCGTTGTGCCGCGCTCCTTCGACATCGCCTGGATTCT
>QHXD01000280.1:5835-7701 GCA_003223895.1 Acidobacteriota bacterium | reverse complement strand
CCAGGTTGCGATTTCCGCTTCGGTTTGTACGAGATCAATCGGAGCGAGCGTGCCGATCTCGACTTTCAGCTTGTTCTCATCCAGCGTACCTTGCGCGACCTCGAGAGCGCGTCCCTTCACGTTCAGATCTTCGTTGGCGAACGTGAGATCCCAATACGCCTTCTGTGCCGTCTGGACAAGCGTCATGAGCTGCGTCTCGAACTGGCTTTCCGACATTTTCTCCGAGTTCAATCCCTCGAGGATCTGGTACGTGTTCACGAGGCGGCCCCGGTTCTGCAGCAGATGTTGTCCAACCGCGTAGACAATCCTGCCCGTGTAGGAAGGATTGAACGTGCTAAGAATGCTGTTGGACGAAAGCCGGTTCATGGTGGCGGTCACCGCCAGACTTGTTCCCGTGGGAAGAAGCTGTGAGAAACCTGCAGAGTAGTTGCCCGTGAGCTGGCTGGAAGCTGTGGCTCCGTTGAGCTGCGTCGTGCTGAGAATGGTGTTGCGGCCGACCAACCCGGAAAAAGTAATCGACGGTTGAAGCGCCCGGTAAAACACCAGGCTCTGGAGATAGGTAGAGCGGGGATTCATACGATTCCAACGGACATCGAGATTGTTCTCGACGATCATGTTCACGACGTCATTCATGGTTATGGGCACGACGCCGGTTTGGAGAAGCTGCGCCAGATCCGCGGCGGATTGCCCCGGCCTGGCCGGCTCGCTTTTCGAAAGATCGTACCTGCGCAGAAAATCCTCCACCCAGTTGCTGTAAGCGAGGGCGGGTGCGGCGGAAGACAGGATCAATAGGGCGCAGATAATCATTTGCCTAACTTTCATTAATAAACTCCTTGGCTAAAAAGTTCGCCCAACCGTGAACTTGAAGTCATGGGCCGGTTGGTGAATGCCGAATGGTATGCCGGTTACGGGCCCCTTGTAGTTCTGGTCAATCCTCCCCGGGTTGAATACGAAATCGAGGCGGAACGGCGCATTCACGACCGGCATCACAACCTGAAGCTCGATGCCTGTGCTCATACGCAAGCCGGAATTCGTCCCCGGCAGGAACTGAGCCGGCAGTGTCTGGATCAACCCAGGCGTAACGATTCTGCGCTCCAGGGCGTCCTTCTTCAGTACCCAGGTATTGCCCGTATCCATGAATGGAACCAGTGAAACCGTCTGACCAATGATTGGAATGCGGTACTCCAGATTGAAAACGGCCTGCGTGTCGCCGCCGACATACACGATGTCGTCGAAAGGCTTATTCACGGTCTTCAAGGTTCGTGGATCCACAGTGGCCAGAGTCCGCGTGATGAACGAAATGGGACTCAGTGTACGGAAATCGAAGCCGCGTATATCGAAGTCACCGCCTGCAAAAAACCGTTCATAGAACGGAACGCTCAGGTTGGTGAAGCTCTGCACATACGATCCCGTCAGCCGCATGGCGAGCGTGTTCCGGCCATGATACATGGGCCTGTAATATCTGAAGTCTCCCATAGGCCGGTAAAAGTTGATGTCGCCGCCGAGGAAGCCGCCGGTAAATTCGAAACTGCCGGTGAAACTGTGTCCGCGAGTCGGATTGTATGGATTGTTTACCGTACTGTAGGTATACGAGGGATTCAGCCGCCGCGCATGGAACGTCGTGAAACTTCCTCCGGTGACGAAGTTTTGGTTTTGCGTTGTGACCGCGGAAAAGTAAGCCTGCGTTGCAGGGTTGATGCCGGTCGTTTCGGAATTATCGAGTACGTAGCTCAACCCGAGGCGCTGGAATACTTTCACCGGGTAGCTCGTTGAAAGGTTGAATCCCGTGTGCTTCTGCTCAAAGTTCAGCCGGTTCTCCAGGCCGAGGCCCGGCGGCAGGCTGCCGGGATTCAGGCCGAACAGTTC
>QHXD01000280.1:0-5799 GCA_003223895.1 Acidobacteriota bacterium | reverse complement strand
ACGGAAACTTGTCGCATAGACTGAAAATCCCAGCGACACAGGACGATCGTAAAGATAAGGCTCAGTGAAGCTGAGTTCATATTGCGACTGCCGTGTTCCTCCCTGCAAGGTTACCCCGATGCTTTCGCCGAGCCCGAGAAAATTGTTCGTCGCATAGTTCAACCCCATGAAGCTTCCACCGATGCCGCTCACCCCACCGCTGAATCCGATCGAATTGCGGCCCTTCTCTTTGACCTTCAAATTGACGTCCAGCGTGGGGTCCGTCGGATGCGGCTGTATCTCTGCGTCCTCATTCTTGATCTCTTCGAAGAAGCCGAGTTGATTGAGCCGCAGCAGACTCAGGTCCCATAGCGTCGAATTGAAGACCTGGCCTTCTTCGACCAGCACTTCACGCCGGATGACCTTATCTCTCGTCTTCGTATTGCCCGTGATGTTGATCCGATGGACTGTGAATTGCCTGTCTTCGTCGATATTGATGCTGAGGTTGACCAGCTTTTTCTCCTCGTCCAGATCCTGGACCGGTGTCGGCGTGAAGTTGACGTAGCCGCGCGCGCCGTAAACTTTCCTCAGGTTTTCAAAGCCCTTTCGAAGCGGGGTGTCATTGTAAATCTGGCCGGGAACGAGGCCGAGCACGAGCCTGATCACGCCCTCGTCGAGCGCCTTTGACCCGCTGACCTTTACCTCCCCGATCTTGTATTGGTTGTTTTCCTCGATTTTGAGTGTGATGTAAAAACGATTGACCTTTTTCTTCCAGAAGGGAAGCGGGATGCCAAACGGCAAGGGCGGCTTTATCAAAGGAAGCGTCCGGTACACCGTCTTCGACCTGGTTTCCACGACCGGATCCGAAATATTGGCCCGCACGAATCCATTGTCCGCGTAGAACATGCGAATGCGGGTGATGTCGTCCGCAAGCTTCAGATCATAGTAAGTGTCCTTGCTCGTCAGTACGGTCAGGGGGCTGATTTCCTTGACGAGCTTCATCGATCTCTTGATCTGCCTGGCTGAAAACACCTGATTCCCCTGGATGTTGATCTTCTCCACTTTGATTGCAGGACCTTCGTTGATCTTGAACGTAAGCCGGATACCGTTGGGAGCCACGTCTTCGGTCGTGGTTTCGACCGTCGCTTCCTGATGGCCCTTCTCCGCCAGCATCGATTTCAACACGCTTTCGACTTTCTTGACGCTGGCGGGATCGTAGGGCGACTCCTGGCTCACGTTGATTTTCCTTTCCTTCAGCTTGGCGAGGATATCGGACTTTGATATCGCGTTGGAGCCGGTAAAGTCGAGGCTGCGAATCAGTGGTTTTTCCTTAACTACGAAGGTGACGATGAGCCCGCCGTTCGTGCCATCCTCGGCGTCCACGCGGATGTCGTCGAAATAGCCTTGCGCAAACAGCGTCTTGACGTCGCGCCGGACAATCTCCTCGCTGAGCATGTCTCCGACCTTCGTTTGCATGTAGTGTTTGATCGTCTCCGTAGGGACCCTGCGATTCCCGCTGATCACGATGCTTTCGATCGTACTTGCAACCGGAGGCTGCGGCGCCCGCGGTCCGGGACCCGATAAAATGAGGGCCAATACCAATGATGCGACCGTCATTTCAAACCTCCAAAATCAGTTCGGGAGCGGCGTATCGCGAACGAGTGGCTGCACCGTCGTAAACACGGTTCCGGTAAATTGCAGTCCGACAGCGTAGTTCTGTCCGCCACTCACTCCGACAAGTTCAAGGGTGCCCGCAAAATCTGAAGGCAGCGCCAGTATCTCGTCCACAAAACGTGAGATTTGCGACCACGGCTCGATGGTTCCGTAGGCGCGATTGACTTCGTAATTGAACTGGTCCCGGGCGATGAGAGCGAACTGGCCTTCGACTGCCGAGTCGTTGGCCAGAGAGAAACCCAAGCGGGTACCGTCCCGCCTGTCGATCAGAAATTGGAATGAAATTCCCAGCCTGGCGGGCTCAATCGTCGCTTCGCCCAGCTTGCTTCCATGCGAGTCCGTCAGCGAAAACTGGAGCTGGGTGTCCGCGCTGCCCGGGCACGACAACTTCGCATAACCCGTCTTCAACGGGGATTGCGCGGCCGTGCGCAGTATTTCCCAGGGGAGAAATTGGTCCAGTGTGATCTGGGTGACCGCCGGGGGGCTGGAGCCTGCGTCCAGGACATCCGCGGAATAAAAATTACCGTCCACGCCTGTAAACGGAGCTGCGGTGTTGCGCTGCGTCAGCGTGCACCGCAGCGGGTTTGCCGCGCTGGTTTTGGTAATCCTCAGCGTGGATCGATAACTGGTTCCACCGAGCGTTCCGTCAGCAAACAACGGAAAAACGTAGACCGTGGGAGCCGGGGAAGACTGTGCCCGGGCGGGCAGGACGCCCGCCCACAGCAGCAACAACACAACAGAGAGACGCCACCACATGAAGCGCCTCCCCTATTTATCTCTGTAGCGGCGGTCGATGACCGCCGACGATGTGACAAGGCCTGAAGATCGCCGGCGCTCATAGAGCGCCGCTACATTGTGATCAGCCGACAACGACGCACTCGACGGCACGACCAGAGGAACAGGCGCTGACAGCCCGCCGCCGGGTTGCGGGTTCTCCACTTCAATCTGGTACGTTCCTGCGCATCGTATAGGTATCGTGGCAATGATCTGGGTCGAACTGTTCCGGACCGTGGACAGGGCCTTTCGGAAACCCAGGGAGTCGCACGGCAGGTTTACCCATGCAACCGCGCTCGGCGAGAAGTTCGTTCCCGTGATCACGACCGGCTGATTGAAGAAAGCATTCGCTGGAGTATTGGGATTCCACGTCACGTGCCCTGCATCGAGCGACGTTATCGCCGGCGCCGGGTTGGTTATGAACAGCGGCGCCGCGTTTGAAGGAGCGAGGTTGGGTTGAGGATTGACGACTGTAATCTGCAACACTCCCGGTGTTGCAACGAAGCTTGGCGGAATGAGAGCAGTGAGCTGCGTAGACGAAATGTACTGAGTGACGATAGGTGTGCCGTTGACGAGGACTGTGGCCGTATCCAGCAGGTTGTTCGGATTCTGACCGAAGCTGGCGCCGCTAATCGTGACCTGTACGGGCTGCGCACTCAATGCAACCTGCGCGGACAGCGAGCTTGGCGAAACCGAATTCACGATAGGTATCGGATAGAGAACGGCGAGCTGGAACGGCGCCGAATCCACGGAATTCGGGTTCTGAACGGTGATGGGCACAAAACCCGGCACGGTGACGTCGGCGGGCAGCACGGTTCCAATGACCTGGTTCTGGTTGACGTACGTTGTCGGGCGTCCCAGGAAGTTGACGCGTACCTGGGTTGCGGGCGTGAAGCCGGAGCCGTTGACTACAACCGTAAATGGACTCGTAACGGTACCACCGATGATCGGACTGGGCTGGCCGGTGACACTTGTGAGCGTCGGCGGCGATGTGCCTACGAGGAACGTTAATGGAGCCGAGTCGATGAAATCACCGGAGGGGCCCAGGTTGCGAACACGGACTTGAACAGTTCCTGTAGTTACCAAAAGGGACTGGTCGATGGACGCCGTCAGGAGAGTGGGATTCATAACGGTGGTCGGCACCTGCGAAGCTCCAAACACAACAACGCTTCCGGTAGTGAACTGGTTGACGTTTCCAGTGAAAACATTCCCCGTGAAGATGGTCGGGGGAGTGAAATTGCTCCCTTGAACCGTGATTTGAACAGTACCGGCACCCGATACCGATGTGGGGTTGGCCGTCGAATTCACCAGTGCCGATGCCGGGTTGATGCTAACGAGCGTCGGCGTTGTCAGGCCGATTGAAAAATCGTTGTTACGGCTGTTGCTGTTGGTGATCACGATCGTACTTCCGCCCGGTGACACCGTATAGCCCACAGGCAACGGTGTGAGGCTGTATCTTCCCGCCGGCAGGTCCCGGAACATGAATGTGCCCGCACCGTCAGTCGCAGTGGTTGCCTGGGTCGGACCGGAGAGCCCGAATGCGACATTCGGCACGCCGATGTTTGATCCATTGACTCCGGTATTCGGATCCCGAACCGTTCCCACGACCGTGAAGCTGCCCTGCGGCGGCGGTGTGAAATTCGCAGAGGCGTACAAAGGCAGGCGCGGCGCGAGCGCCGAGTTATCCGAGCGGCCGTCCAGGCCGGCGGCCGTGATCGGCGCGTCGGACCTGACCAGGATGAAGCCGTTTCCCTGCGCTTCCGGAAAGATGTCGGCCAGGGTGGCGATCTGTTGCTGAGAATGCGGCACCACGATCGGAATGTTCGAGACGGTGGCTCCCTGGTCGAGAACAAACGAAAGCGTCACGTGAGCGTCGCTCGTACCGCTGTTCTGGAAGGCCAGCCCCGTGAAGAACTCACGGCCCGTGCCGCGCACTTGGAACGCGAATGCGGTCTGGGCGCTGGTCGGAAGCATGACCGCAAGGCCCGCTTCAGATACGTTTCCGATCGCCACCGTTGCCGCCACCGGCGAAGGTGCGACACCGCTGGCACCCGACGCTTTAACCGAAATCGTTCCCGTCGAAAAGCCGGTCCCGGTTGCCCCGAACATGGTGAGAATGTCCTGCCGGTTCGAGGCGTATGCGGGAAGAACGATCGATGCAGGATTGTTGGTTCCCGGCAGCGGTGTGCCGTCGGCTCGCACTGCCGTAACGGAGACGGTCTGCTGAGAGTTCGAAAGGTTGTCCACCTGAACGATCGAGAAGTAGTCAGGGCCTTGAACGAAGAACGGAACAACCGCTGACGTGGTGAACTGGTTCGTCGGTATCGCTGGAACGATGGCGAAATCCGAGCGGGGAACTCCTCCCGATGTCCCCGGTGCGAAATTCCGGATCACGGCGTCCGCTGCCACGGGACTGTTGGGCCGCAGCAGGTTCGCCGTCTCTACAAAGGCGTAAGAAATATTAGTGGAAGAAGGAATATTGATGGTAGTGCTGTGCAATGGGTCCAGTGTTGCCGTTCGAACATCGGTGTGTGCGCCACTGGACTGCATCAGGACCACTTTTACTTCCGCCTGATTGGGGCCGGGATTGAATACATTGACGTCAACAGCACCACTGTCGCCGGGCGCGAATGGAATCAGGAGATTTGTCGAGAGTTCCGCAGGGTAGATGAAGTCAAATGCTGTATTGCCCTCGAATTGATCGCCTGACACCGTCAGCGGCTGTGGTCCGCTGATGACAACGCTTCCAGTGAAAGTAGTCAGGCCGACAGTTGCCGGCGTGACGCGCGTTTGCGTCCCGGCGCCAAGCTCAACCGTAAGTGAATTCAGCTTGCCCGAGGAGTCATAGAAGGCAACCGTTGCCGTCGTGGGCTGCGGACTGATATTCCCGATCGTTATGGAGTTGTTGGTTGTGATTCCGGGAAAAATGTAGGAGAAGCCGCCCTGCGCCAGGGCAGGTATGTTCAGCAGGGCGGAAATCAGCATGATGGCGAATAGCCGAAACGCAGTTTTTTCCATTAGTCATTTTCCTAAATAAATAATCAGGCCGGCGGAAGCGCGGAAGCTGTGTACCAGCCCGCCAACAGGTAAGACAGTGGCATTCGCCTGTGCCGAAGATTCGGGCAGTCCAAAGGTCGGTACTTTCGTGAACACGGCATCTGCATCGGCCCGGAAACCGAGCTTTTTGGTAAGAGCTCTCTTTACGCCGCCACCCCCCATCGCCGCACCACGGGAGCTTTCGAAAAAAGTATCGAAATTGCCTTGTAGAGGGTCCTTGGCCGAGGCCTGCCCGCCCGTGCTTGGCCGGTAGATCACCGCTCCGCCACCGACGTTCACGAAGGGACGCCACTGCGAATCGGTTTTACCCAGCGG
>QHXD01000279.1 GCA_003223895.1 Acidobacteriota bacterium | reverse complement strand
TTCCCCCGAGCCTCCGCAATCTTCTGGTCCGCCTCGAACTTGATCTGTTCGAGCTTGTTCTTGGCCGCAAGCGCCTGCTGTTCCGCCGTTACCTTGGCTTCGATCGCATCGTTGAAGTTTTTGGAGAATTCGAAATTAACGATGTTGAACTCATCGACGAGGATGTTCCTATCCTTAAGCCTGACTTTTAACTGAGCCTTGATCTCATCCCGCACCATTTCACGCTTGGTGATCAGTTCTTCGGCGGTGAACTTTGCCGTCGAGGCTTTGATGGCCTCCTGCATTGCCGGATCAATGATTCGATCTCCAAATTGCAGGCCGACGTCCTGGTATATGTTGGCAACCCGCTGAACTTGATCTGTTCGAGCTTGTTCTTGGCCGCAAGCGCCTGCTGTTCCGCCGTTACCTTGGCTTCGATCGCATCGTTGAAGTTTTTGGAGAATTCGAAATTAACGATCGACTCGATGAGTGGAACCCGAAAATACAACCCCTCGCCAAACACCTTTCCGGTCACGGCCGTGAACCTCAGGTGCACGCCGCGCTCACCCGCCGCAATCGTGCCGAATGGAGAAAGCCAAAAAAGGAGTAGCAATGCAACGATCACTACGGCCATTCGAATCACATTTTTTCGCGAAGGAGCGTGACGCGTGAAGTTGACGGTCTCGAAATCGAACCTCTCAGCCATGAATCCTCTTCTCTCCTTGATGGCCGCTGCCGGATCAAGTTGTTTGCGCAGAAACAGTGAGATTCTTCCGTGCGCTTCTCACGGCCTGAACTTCTTCCCCAGCAGTGTTAAAGACGCTATCGAGCTTTGTGATGTGAAACAATTTCTGAAGGTGATCTGTTGGCCGCAAGAGGATTAATTGACCGCCTTTGTTTCGGATCGAGGTCCAGATCGTGATGAGCTGACCTAAACCGAAGCTGTCGACATATGTAACATTCGCCAAATTCAGGACGAAGTCCCGATGACCCTCCTCCAGCAGTTCGTTGATCTGGTCGGGCAAACCGAATTCAAGGAAGCGCAACTTGCCGGATACATCCACGATGACCACACCGGAAACAATTCTTGACGTTATTGCAAGGGACATAGGCCCTCCAGAGCGGGTCTCGTTACATACCATGGATCACGATCTCGGAATTCCTGCAGAAAAAACAGGCGGAATGTCCTTCTGTTCTTCGATGAAGTAACCGGGATGAAAGGCACCCCTGCGCAAATTCAGTTCCTGTCGATACAGTTTCGCGTCCTGGAGCGAATTGAAACGAGCCGGAACTGGCTTTCGAGCAAAATCGCTGATTTCGTTAGCTTGCCTGGAACGGACCCAGTAAGTCGGTTTTGTGGGCATTAATCTTCCTTCTCAACAAAGCGGTTTGAAAGTTGTTCACGTTAAGTCGCAAAGCAGTATCGCATGGATTCACTACACATAGTTAAGTATCTTTATAGCGATGCTCTCATGTACACTGGTGAGTTAACCACTTATAGCTAACTCGCGCGTGGCGACCATTTTTTCAAAGGTGGTAACCAGGTTGCGCCGCTGCGCCATCCAAAATGCGTTCTTGTCAGGTTTAGTCTGATGTGTGCTAGCGTATTTGGGTGCACCCGCGGCGCGATCACGCGCCGAAAGGCAAAGAAGCGAAGGGACGATATGCCAGAGAATGGGGAATCGAATACGCAATTTGGCGTCTATAAGAACCTCTGCTGCGGCGTTGAAGTCATCGTCGCTGAAGGAATGGAGTTTCCGGACTGCCCAAACCACCCCCGGCTCACAACCATTTGGAAGCCCGCAGACAATGACACCATCCACAAATTGCCGATGAAGCAGGCCAAATCCGACAAGGCCGCCTGATTTGAATTGACACGGTCATTGGGAAATTGTAGTTGTGTGCTCTTAAGACACTGACAGTGCAGGCAGAATGCCTCGTATTCCATGCTGATCCTGGAAAGGACCCAATGACTGCCTCGCATTCGATCTCCCATTACCAGCCTTTGGAAACACTCGCCCAAAACGGACAGGTGACTGTCTACAAAGCCTGGGATCTGGAATTGGAGCGCTGCGTAGCGGTGAAGGTTTTGGCTGAAACGCCGCCCGAACAGGATTGGAGGGCATTGCAGGAGGGAAGCAGAAAAATCTCCAGCTTGAAACATCCTCACATCGCTGAGCCCTGGGACGTTGGCCGGAGCTCGGCGCAGCCGTTCGTCGTAACAGAGTATCTGTCTGGAGGTACTCTCAAAGCCAGGATCCGGCAATTGAACGCCGAAGGCGCCCATCTGCCGGCCGAAGACGTCATTTCTTATTCACTGCAAATTGGCCAGGGGCTTGTCCACGCGCATCGGCAGGGTGTCCATCATCGAAATCTGAAGACTGAAAACGTGATGTTCAGCGAAACCGGTGTAATCAAGATCACGGATTTCGTCCTGAACGAATCGCCGGGTCGGGAGAGTCCCGGCAAAACGGACTTATTCAATTTCGGAGTCTTGCTCTACGAACTGGCTACCGGCGAATTGCCGATTCCACCGCCGCCCGTTCCCTCAATCGAACGTTTTCGCTCGGATCTGCCGGACGCCTTCGACGAAATCATTTCCAGAATTCTGCAGCCGGACCGGGCAGACTGTTACAGAGATATCGCTGAGGTAGTCAACGATCTCAAATCAATGGACAAGAGATCGGACGCTACCGTTCCACTTCCGAACAGTCCGGCACTCGGCGTGACGCAGCGTCAGGGTGGCACGACTGGCGATTCCCTCCATTCGAGCTTTTCTCCGGGCCGCGTCCTCGACGGCCGGTTCAAGATCGTTCGCTTTCTGGCGAGGGGCGGGATGGGAGAGGTCTACGAAGCGGAAGATCTGGAGCTGGGCGAGCACGTCGCATTGAAAACCATCCGGCCGGATATTGGCATCGAAGAGCAGGCCCTGGCGCGGTTCAAACAGGAAATTCATCTTGCCAGGAAAGTGACCCATCCCAATGTCTGCCGAATCTTTGACGTCTTTCATCACGTGGAGACGTCCGAGGCCGGCGCTGGGCCGCGCGGCAAGATCACCTTCCTTAGCATGGAACTCTTGAACGGTGAGACGCTCAGCGAGCGCATTCGCCGCGCCGGACCGATGACTTCAAATCAAGCCTGGCCCATAGTTCTTCAAATGGCGGCGGCGCTCAGCGCGGCGCACAAGGCCGGAGTCATTCATCGCGATTTCAAGAGCTCCAACGTCACCCTGGTACCTGTAGGTCCTTCGAGCGGGGGCGAACAGGATTATCGAGTCGTCGTCACCGACTTTGGTCTTGCACGCTCCAGCCTTGCCGGCCCGAACTTTTTCGCCATTCTCTCCGGCACCGGACAACTCCAGGGCACTCCGGCTTACATGGCCCCCGAGCAGGTGGAAGGCGGGAAAATCACCACGGCGGCCGACATCTATGCTCTGGGCGTGGTGATGTACGAAATGGTGACTGGTACGCTGCCCTTCACCGGTGAATCCGGTCTTGCCGTGGCGTTCAAGCGGCTGAAAGAAGCTCCTCCATCGCCGCGTGTACATGTCCCTGACCTGGAAACCAATTGGGAGAGCTCCATTCTCCGATGTCTGGCGCGCAACCCCACCGACCGGTTTCCCAGCGTAGAACATTTGCTGCAGGCAATCGATAGCGAGAAAGCCACCCGGTTGCCGGGCAGCTCGCGACAACCTCGAAAGATCGTCAGTAAAAATTGGCCGGGCTCCCGCCGCCTCGTCGCGACGGTTGGCGCAACCGCGCTCATGGGCGTTTTGCTCGGTGTCCTGCTGTTTCAAAACCTGCACCGTCCGCCCGGCGTGAGCGGCTCGCGGCGCTCCGTGGCTGTTCTCGGCTTTCGGAACCTGACGGGAGAAGCCGATGCAGCGTGGCTCTCAACCGCCCTCGCGGAATGGCTGACTACAGAACTCGGCGCCGGTGAAAAATTGCGGGCGATTCCGGGAGAGAACGTTGCTCGAATGAAGGTTGAACTCTCTCTGCCCGAACCCAGCAGTTTTGCGCCCGACACTCTGGCCAGGATCCGAAGCTACCTCGGCGCTGACGTCGTGATTTTTGGCTCCTACCTCGTCCTGAATGGAATTCCCAGCAAGGTTCGCTTGGATCTTCGCGTACAGGACTCGATGACCGGCGATCTCCTCACGACGATCAGCGAAGAAGGCTATCCGACCGAACTCTTCGATTTGGTTTCACGCACCGGCACGCAATTACGCGCCAGGCTCGGTGTGCAAAATCCAGATGCGCGCGACGCCAATCTTGCGCAAGCGTCGCTGCCGGGAAACCTCGAAGCCGCGCGTTCCTATTCGGAAGCGTTGGAGAAGCTTCGCTTTTTCGACGCGCTTGGAGCGCGATCTCTGCTCGAAAAGACGATTGCTGCGGATCCGGGGCACGCGTTAGCCCATGCTGCGCTCGCTACCTCCTTATCCATGTTGGGGTATGGGACCAAAGCGAGGGAAGAGGGCAAGAAGGCCCTGGATCTTTCCGCCAATCTTTCGCGCGAAGATCGGCTGTTGATTGAAGGGCGGTACAGAGAGTCGGCGCTGGAGTGGGACCAGGCAGCGGAAGTTTACCGGACTTTGTTCGGCTTCTTTCCAGACAATCTCGACTATGGACTGCGTCTGGCGTCCGCCCAGACTTCGGCCGCCAAGCCAAAAGACGCGATGACCACCGTCGAGATGCTCCGAAAATCTCCGGCCTTCGATGCCAACAGCCCTCGGATCGATTTGGCGGAAGCACGTGCCGCCGGCTCTCTCTCCGACTTCAAGCGCCAGCAGGTCCTGGCCGCAAATGTGGTAGCTAAAGGCAGGACACAGGGAGCACGCCTGTTAGTTGCCGGAGGGCGACTTCTTGAAGGCAACGCCCTGGCGAACCTTGGACAGTTGGACCAGGCACGTGCCGCCTTTGAAGATGCGAATCGCATGTACGCCGCGGCGGGAGACCGCTGGGACGCTGCAAATTCAGCGACGAATCTCGCTTACGTTCTCGCAAAGTCCGGCGATTCGGCCGGAGCCAAAAAGATCTATGAGGACTCCCTGACCATCTACCGCGAGCTTGGAGATCGAGCGGGAACGGCTGCCGCTCTTACCTCGATGGCCAACCTTTTTCGCAGTCAGGCGAACCTGACAGATGCAAAGAACATGCACGAGCAGGCGCGGGCAATTTATCGCGAGCTCGGCGATCGAGCAGGTGAAGCCAGAGCACTCAATAACCTTGCGAACGTGTCCGGTT
Source organism: Acidobacteriota bacterium (assembly GCA_003223895.1). GTDB lineage: Bacteria > Acidobacteriota > Terriglobia > 20CM-2-55-15 > 20CM-2-55-15 > 20CM-2-55-15. The sequence goes on along the minus strand of QHXD01000279.1, from coordinate 928 downwards.
TGGAAGGAAATTTACCGGCTGCTCAAAAGACGTACGAGCAGGCATTGGCGGTCTTCAGAGAGAGCGGCGACAGGAACGCCGCGGCTACCGTTCTTGGTAACCTCGCGGATTTGTTTTCCGAAAAGGGCGATCTCACGCGTGCCGCCACCTTTTACGACGAATCGATGGCCGCATTCCGTGATGTAGGCAATACCAGCTCGGTTGCGTACACGTTGAGCCGGCTGGGAGACCTGCTCCTGATTCAAGGGGATCTCGCAGGCGCCCGGAAGAAGCATGAAGAGGCACTGGCTCTGCGAAATCAGCTCGGCGAAAAGGGAACTATTGCCGACAGTCGGCTTGCGCTGGCTCAAATCTCAATGCAGGAAGGTTCTCCAGTGCCGGCGGAGGCCGAAGCCCGAGCGGCCATTCAGGAATTCCAGACAGAAAACCGTGCCGATGACGAGGCGTCGGCAATGGCCGTACTGGCGCGCTCGCTTCTCTCTCAGGACAAACGCTCGGAGGCGAAACAGGCGATCGAGCGTGCGGAAGAGCTTTCCACGAAGAGTCGTAACGGCAGTCTGCGCCTGTCGGTCGGCATCACCGCCGCCTCGATCCGTGCAGCAGCGGGAGAGACCGCCAGAGCAACAAGTGACCTCGGCGAGATCGTTGCCGAAGCGCGAAAGGCTTCTCTGGTCGGCCTCGAGTTGGAAGCCAGGCTTGCACTCGGGCAAATCGAGATGGCCGCCGGCCATCTGGAAACATCCAGAATTATCCTTGCCGTATTGGAACGAGAAGCCTTGAAGAAGGGCTATCGAGATATCTCGAATCGCGCAGCGGCAGCCAGAAAGAACATACCTCTGGCCAAGGGGGCTAAGACTGCGGATTAAGCAGCCGCGAATTACGCCAATGACGCGAATGGCGCGCATTGAAGATTCCTTGAAGCGCGCCA
>QHXD01000278.1 GCA_003223895.1 Acidobacteriota bacterium | reverse complement strand
CGGACTGGACTCTGACAGATCGGATGCGGCCGGCGTGACCTGTGCCAATTGGGACTCTTGTCCTGGCGCCAGTGTGCTGACAATCAGTGTGTTGCCATAGAAGAAGGCCACTTCGCTCGAAGCAACGTGGCTAACCTCCGTAGCCAATTCGCCTGAAATTTCATGTCCCACTCCGAGCATGCCGAACACACTTCCGTCCTTCGGACTTCCGAAGTAGATAGGCCGCAAAAAGACCTGGTAAAGGTGGCCCGCGCCGTGCCACCAATAGCTGGATTGGTCCGTTGCCAGGGAGTCCTTGAGCAGCTCCTGTGCGATGGTCCGGGTGATTCCCGGAATCGTCGTGTGAATGGCCATCACTCTGCCCGTAGGGTCGGCGAGCACAAAGACGTCGCTAGGCGCCAGGCGCCAAATGTCGGCCGACGCATCCTGGATGGTGGCCGCGTCCCGAGTGGTCATCAGCGCTTTCAGGCTGGGAAGATTCGCCAGCAATTCCGCGGAGCCGGCCAGGCCGATTTCTCGCTGGCGTTGAAAATCCCGGAATACAGTTACCGAATTGCGCAGGCTCTCTGCGATTTCTTTGCGGAGTTGAATACGGACGGTTCTACCAACCATCCAGAGCGTGACACCGGTGACGCTGGAAGACACCAGCAAGAGAGAAAGTAGAAACTTGGTCCGCAAGCGAAGCTTGACCATTCCGCCCTTTCCTGCCTCACATGGTCCCGGTTTCCGAGCGTCCCCGTTCGTCCGGACTTACATGACGAACTTGTAACCTGCGCCATGGACTGTCTGAAAGTACAGCGGCTTTCCGGGATCGTCCTCCAGCTTTAGCCGCAGCTTCCAGATGTGATTGTCTACAGTTCGCGTCGAAGGATAATCCTGGTAACCCCATACCTCGTTCAAGAGCTCCGAGCGCGAAATGACGCGGCGCGGGTTTTGAGCGAAGAACTTCAGCAGTCTGAATTCCTGCGCTGTCATAGAGACTGGTTGTCCGGCGCGACTTAACTCCATCTTTGCGAAGTCCACGGAAATGTTTCCGAAGACAAACACGTCCGTAACTTCCATGCGGCCGGTACGCCTCACGGCCGCGCGCACGCGTGCCAGTAGTTCTCGCGGACTGAAAGGTTTCGTGACGTAGTCATCCGCGCCAAGTTCCAATAAAAGGACCTTGTCGGCTATGTCCGTTTTCGCGCTCAGCACGATGACCGGCAGCGAGGGCGCTTCTTTCTTGATCTCTCGACACAAATCGTTTCCGGATATTCCAGGCAACCGAAGATCCAGAACAACTGCGGAAGGAGGAGAAGAACGAAACGCCTCCAGTCCGGACGTCCCATCCGGCGTGATTTCCACGACGTAGTCTTCGGACTGGAAGAGCCGCCTCAATGCTTTTTGAACAGCGCGATCATCTTCAACCACTAGAATTTTTTTCATCGAATGACCGCTCAGCGCATTCAAGCTATCAAAAGAAACAGGGAGAAGACAATTCCGCGACAACCGGGGTATGGCCAAAGACGAAGGAATGACAGTTAAAAGACATGGCTGTGACAAACACCTCTCACGGGTTCCCTGCTGTCCGCGCTGAAAACGGGTCGTCGTTCACGTCGGCGCCTTCAGACGGCTTTCATGTCGATACCGCGGCATTTTCCGACGGATGGCCGGATGGGAGATTTTGGACCCAAATCGGATCCACGTTTGATCCCAATCCTTATGGAATGTTATGCAAACGCAAAGAGCTTCCACAAAATCGCGGACACTACCAAACACCCTCTCCAAAAACCCGACTGGTCGGTCGAAAGATTCTCCCGTCGGGTACAAAAGAGGTACCGCCTGGTCGAAAGACTTTCCAGTCAGGTACAAAAGATCTACCGCTTGGTCGAAAGACTTTCCAGTCGGGTACAAAAGATCTACCGCTTGGTCGAAAGACTTTCCAGTCAGGTACAAAGGATCGACCGCTCGGTTGAAAGATTTTCCCCTCGGGGACAATAGAGGTACCGCCTGGTCGAAAGATTCTCCAGTCAGGTACAAAAAGGTACTCGTTGGTCGAAGACTTTCCAGTCGGGTAGAAAACAGGGACCGCACGGTAGCGTTCGGTCCGAATGCACGTGAACTGCAGCCTCGGCGCAAACGCCGATAACCGGGACGGCTGCCGAGAACCTAAGATGTGAATCTGTCGCCACTTGCGAGCCATGAGTTATAGGCACTTGAAGGTTCTTTCGCTGGTTTCGGGGCCTCTCTCTTAGGGGATCGCAAGTGGAGACGGTCCGCGATGATTACCCGCCAAAAAACGTTTGTTCCTTGTCGAAAGTGCCGCGGAACTACATCTCGGCTCGCTGCGTAGTCAGTCGCCGCGGCACTTCCGATAAGGAACTAACGTTATCGTGGGTCATTGTTGCCGAGATGCCGGGTTATACGGACAAGTGGATTTTGGAATCTGCATCGTCTATCCGCTACATCGATCCTTTTGCTGGATCACCGCTTGGCAGCCGGAGCGATGCGGCGGAGTTCGTCGAAGAAGTTGAAGATGAAGACGACCTTGTCGCGAGGCGCGTCGGCCGGAGCGTCCGCGTTGGCCACAGATACGGCGAAGCGTTCGCCATCCGGGTGAAGATCGAAGGATCGAAGCCGGGGACGCGTCTGGATCATGCGCTCCGACCACAGCCGGGGCTTGTCTCCTTTGAACGAATCGCCTTCGACTGTGTAAGGCGCGACCATGATTCGATTGTCGGGAGTCCTGTAAAACAACTCGTGACGGGTCCGAGACCAGGTTGGGTAAGCGCCCCCCGCAGTGGAAATCTGCCATTTGCCGCCGGGACCGGGAAACGGGCGAACGAACACTTCAACACGACCGGATTCGTTGGAGGTTCAAAAAAAGCAGAAATACCAGTCCCAGTCGGTTCCATGGCTGAAGGAGAGGCATCGTGAAACTCGGTATTCTTTTCCTCATGTTTGTGATCGTGTTCACATCCGCGCAACAATTGGTTGGCCAAACCGTCAACGGAAGCATCATTGGTACCGTTCGCGATCAGGCGGGCGCGGTAATCCCCAATGCTTCCGTTTCCACAAAGAGTCAGGAAACAGGAGCCGAGCGATCGTCAGTGACGGACGGTACGGGTGTTTTTAATATCCTGAGTCTTCCAGCGGGCTCATACGAAGTCACGGTATCGGCGCCCGGCTTCCAAACGGTCCGAAGAAACATAACCCTCACGGTTGGAGCATCACTGCGAGTCGATCTTTCGCTGAACGTCGGAGCGATAACAGACACCGTCGATGTCACTGCGCAGAGCGCGCAGGTAGACACCACCTCTTCCACCATCTCAGGTCTCGTTGGTGACTCGGTCATCCGCGAACTGCCGCTCAATGGACGCGACTGGCTGCAATTGGCAGTGATGCAGGCGGGCGTCTTGACCGTGGTCACGACCAACCAATCCTCCAGCCCCGGCACGGGCCTGGGCATGAAGATGTCGATATCCGGTGGCCGCCCGACCCAGAATGTGTTTCGCGTGGACGGACTCGTGGTGAACGATCAGGGCAACGACAGTCCGGGCAGCGCCCTGGGTGTGAACATGGGTGTTGATGCGATTCGTGAATTTTCCGTGCTGACGAATGCGTACTCCGCGGAATACGGAAGGAGCGCGGGAGGCGTCGTCAACGCCATCAGCAAGTCGGGCAGCAATGTCTATCATGGTACTGCGTTCGAGTTTCTTCGAAACAGCGCACTTGACGCGAGAAATTTCTTTGACCTGGCACAGGTTCCTCCCTTCCGCAGAAATCAATATGGAGGTTCCATCGCCGGACCGATAAAACGGGACAAGCTGTTCTTCTTCGCCAACTATGAAGGACTTCGCCAGTTCCTCAGCCGCTCGATCGTTGCCCAGACGCTCTCGCCGAACGCCAGGCAAGGTATCATCTGCGCGAATCCTCCATCTTGCACTACGACGAGACAGATCGTGATCAATCCGTCGCTGAAGGCGTATCTGCCGTTGTGGCCCGAACCGAACGGCCCGATCCAGGGAGACACCGGGCAATTCCTTAAAGGAGGCGGACAGGACGGAAACGAGGACTATGTCACCGGCCGGATGGATTATCAGCTCGGCGCCAACACCAGTTTGTTTGGAAGTTACACCTTCGATAACGCGGATAAAACCACACCGGATGCTTTTGTGCTGAAACTCACGGGAACCCACACGCGCAACAATCGAGTGATTGTCAGCTTGCAACACGCGTTCACTCCTGCGGTCCTCAACACCGTCCGCATGGGACTGATGCGCTCCGTGGAAATCAGCGGCCAGGATTCCAATCCGGCCAGTCCCATCATGAGCGACCTCTCGCTCGGTTTTGTGCCCGGCAAAACCATGGGAAGCTTTACGGTGAACGGCTTGAATAGTCCTTCCGGCTTCGGGGCCAGCGCAGGCGATAAGTACTGGTACACATCACCGCAGTTTGGTGACGACCTGGCATGGGTGAAGGGCCGGCACAATGTTCGGGTCGGATTCAGCCTGGAAGCCATCCGTCATAACCCGTATTCGCCCAGCGCTCCGAACGGTGTCTGGCAGTTCAGTTCGGTCGCGGAATTTCTGACCGGCAACAACGCCGTCCAGTTCTCCGCTGACTACCCGGGCACCAATCTTTACCGAGGATTCCGCGAGAAGATTTTCGGCATGTATGTTCAGGATGATTTCCGAGCGCGGCCAAACCTGACGTTCAATCTCGGTGTTCGTTACGAGCCCACGACAACGATCAAGGAAGTGCACAATCAAGTCGCCATCCTTCCGACGATGGATGCCGCGCAGCCGCGCATCGGCAACGGCTTCTACAAGAATCCAACGTTGCGGAACTTTTCTCCCCGCGTCGGCCTTGCCTGGGATCCATTCGGCGATGGCAAGACATCGATTCGATCCGGATTCGGACTATTCGACGTGCCGATACTGGTGAACCTGTTCCACCTGCGCGCTCTGCGGTCGGCGCCTTTCTTCCTGTCGGGCAATTTGGTGAATCCGCCGGCGTCCACCTTTCCGACAGGCGCGTTCGGATTACTCGGACCGACTGCTGTGCGAGCTTATTACGTGGAGCCTACTCCGCCGCGGGCCTATAAGATGCAATGGAATCTGAACATCCAGCGGCAACTCACGGCCAACCTGGCGATCACTGCCGCATACGTGGGAGCCAAGGGAGTGCACCTTCCCGATGGTTCCGATGATGGAGACATGACGCCTCCACAACTGGTCACGAGATCTGCAGACGGGCATTACATGTTCCCCAAAACAGTGCAGCGGATCAATCCGAATTACTCTCAGATTCAGACGACTCGTTGGGACGGTTATTCCATGTATCACGGTCTCCAATTGAATCTGGTGGAACGATTGAGTCGCGGGTTTACGTTCCAGGCCGTTTATGCGTTTTCCAGGAGCATCGACAACGGCGGCATCGAATACAGCAACGTCGAAATCGCCGGCCAGATGGATAATCCGTGGTGGTTCGAAACCAATCTTCAAAAGGCTGTTTCCGATTTCAACATCCCGCAACACCTGGGCGTGAATTTTGTTTGGGACGCGCCCTCGCCGAAATTCAGCAACGCTGTGCCTCGATTCCTGCTTGGCGGCTGGGAACTGAGCGGAATTCTCTCGCTCCAGAATGGACGGCCATTCAGTATTCGAGTTCCCAACGATCAGGCGGGAACCGGATCCAACCAGGTTGGCCGCAACGGCGGCGGACAGAGACCTGACTTCAACCCGAATGGCGGCTCCGGTTGCACAACGGGGGCGGTCAATTCCGGCAATCCCAATCTCGGCCGCAACACGTTCCGCGCTCCGAACCAGAGCGACTTCGATTTCTCACTCTTTAAGAACAATAATTTATTCACGGATAGATTGAAGGTTCAGTTCCGAGTGGAAACGTTCAATCTGTTCAACCACACGAACTTCACTAACGGCGGCCAGCCCTTTACGCCCTTCACCGCGCAAGGGCAAATCGTTCCGAGTAATACGCGGTTGGTGGGTACGGCAACAACGTCTCGGCAGATTCAGGCCGGATTGAAGTTAATCTTTTGATCGAGGATGGGTGGGCGCAGGATGCGTTCACGTTACGGCGCAATACCTTTTCATAATTCTTTTCTCATAAACTGGCTGTTTGGATCTTCAACATAGTCTGCAAATGGCCCGCACTTTTTGAAGCCAAATTTAGTATATAAATTGTGCGCTGGAGCGAAGGCACCCATTGATCCAGTCTCCAGGCTCACGCTTTTGTAATTTCGCCTTTTT
>QHXD01000277.1:5736-15556 GCA_003223895.1 Acidobacteriota bacterium | reverse complement strand
ATCTTGTGTGCCAACCTGGCCACCGACGAGCAGTATGGTCACGTCGGCGTGACGAAAACCTGGATATGAAGATCCTTGTCCAGGTCGCGCAGAATTTCTACCGTTTCTTCGGACAAATCGCTTTTTCCCTGCGATACATCCAGGAGGCTGCCGATCAGGACCGAAAATTCGTATCCGGAAGGCATGCCGAAATATCGAAGCTTGCCTTTAACGCCTTCTGCGGTCATGACCAGCGCGGGAATCCGATCAATTCCGTGCTCACGCGCAGTCTCACTGTCGGCGACGAAGTCGTGAACTTCGAGCTGGATTTTGTCCGAAAGCGCCGCGACTTCCTCCAGAAGGAGCCTCGTATCCTTGCACGATCCGCATTCCTGGCCCGGGATAATCAGAGGAGATTCCTTCTGAGTGAAATAGATCAATTTGACGTTGCCGCTGAGTTGCTCAAAGAGGCGCTTGATCTCGTTTTGATCGTTCGCTGAGAGAAAAGCCACATTCCCACCCCTTTACCTGGATTCTGCTACAGTTTGCAGAACAGACCGATCCATGTCCGAAACCATAATCATAGTGATCAGCTCTGCATTATATAATCCCCGGCATGAGTTGGCGTGAAAAGCCCGAGTCCTATTTCAAGGAACTGCAGGACCGGATCTCGCACGCGATTGAAGAGTTCGATGGCGATTCCTTTCGTGAAGACGCCTGGTCGCGCGAAGGCGGCGGAGGTGGCCGCACGCGAATTATCGAGCAGGGAAAGGTTTTTGAGAAAGCCGGTGTTAATTTTTCCTCAGTACATGGAGACCTGCCGGAACAATTCGCGTCAAAGATCCCGCTGGGCAGCGGAACTGCATTTTTTGCGACCGGAGTCTCGCTGGTGTTTCATCCCCGCAGCCCGATGGTGCCTGCAGTCCATGCCAACTTTCGATATCTGGAGAAAGGCGATGCGGCATGGTTCGGCGGAGGAACGGATCTCACGCCGTGCTATCCGTTTGCCGAGGATGCGGCCCACTTCCATCGGACCATCAAGCAGGCGTGCGATCGTCACAACACCGAGTTCTATCCGCGCTTCAAGAAAGGGTGCGATGAATACTTCATGCTGAAGCACCGGGGCGAAATGCGAAGCATTGGCGGCATTTTTTTTGATTATGTCCAGCGTTTGTTCGTGACGTGGGCGACTCTTTCCTCGAAGCGTACCTGCCTATCGCAAAACGCCGGAGGACCGTGCCTTACGGAGACCGCGAACGTGAATATCAGCTCTACCGGCGCGGAAGGTACGTCGAATTTAACCTCCTCTATGATCGTGGGACGATCTTTGGATTGGAAACTCGCGGACGAACAGAGTCGATTCTCATGAGCCTGCCGCCGCTTGTGCGGTGGGTTTACGACTTCAGGCCGGAGCCAGGATCGGTGGAAGCGAAGGCTCTGGAATTCTTTCAGCCCCGGGACTGGGTGTAAACATGTTCTGCAGGTATTGTGGCGCCTACTTGCCTGATGACAGTATTTTCTGCGCGAAATGCGGGAAGCGGTTGGGCCGGCGCGAAAATCCCCGGCTCGCAAAGATTGCGCAGACGTTACATTTGAAGACGCCTTATCCGTATTTCGCGCTTCTTGTGTTCTTCTTTATAGTTTGGACGATAAATGGAGCATCGAGTTGGATAAGAAGAATGAGATCCGCGACGAAAATCTCTACCAGCAGGCTTTATCGCTGGTGGTTGAAAATATGGGCACCTCCGCCGTGCAGGGTGTTCGTGTGGATCTCACTGCCAGAATCGAGCCACAAAAGCCGGCCGATGTGCTTGCCGGCTTTCAAGGGCAGCGATTGTACCTGTTGCAGCGAGGCATTGAGCTTCCTCTGACCATGGATCTCATCGATCCGATTCCGCCGGGCGCCAAGAAGCGTTATTTTCTGGAAGGCAGCATTGAAGCGATGCCGCCGTTCAAGGTGACTTATGAAGTTCGGGAAGAAAATCAGAAACCTCTCCTCGCAAGCTACGTGGTAGAACAATGAATCGCGTCACCATCCTTCGCTGGCTCCGGCGGCTCGCATTCGCAATCGCGATCTTCGTCTTCCTCATTCTCTTTGTCGTGTTACCCGTCGGAGGTTCCTTTCTGATAACGAACAGCCGGTTCCGGTTCCGGGAGCGTGGTCCCAAAACCGCTGAAGAAGTTGGCCTGTCGGTTACCCCGGTGGAATTCACGAGCAGTGACGGAGTCCCGCTGCGTGGCTGGTGGAGTCCAGGGGATCCGGCAAAGCCGGTCATTATTTTCGTTCACGGATTAAACCGGTCTCGATTGGAATTGCTCACCAGAGGAGCGGAATCCAATCGTCGTGGATACGGCGTGCTGCTGTTCGACCTGCGAAACCATGGCGAGAGCGGCAAAGCCTACACGACGCTCGGAATTTACGAGAGCCGCGATGTGTGCGCGGCCCAGAAGGTCGTGAGGGAAAAGGCCGGAGATCGTCCACAGGTTCTATGGGGCGTGTCGCTGGGTGCTTCCACCGCTAGCAAAGCAGTGCCCGGGATTCAAAGCCATTGTTTCGGACAGTTCCTTCCTCTCATTCAGGGAGACGGTCGCGCACCATCTTAATTTGTTTTTCCGATTGCCTGCCTTCCCGATCGCGAATCTCATTGTCGGGATCACGGCAATGCGCATGGGCTTCGATCCCGACGATGGCGATGTTGAGGCCGCGGTTCGTGAGATTGACGCTCCCATTCTGTTCATCGCCGGCGGTGAAGACCGGCGTATGCCGCCGGCGCTGGCGGAAAGGTTGTGGAAGGCGGCGCGCAGCCCTCTCAAGGAATTGTTGCTGGTGCCTGGCGCGCGACATGGCGAGGCATTTTCGACGGATCGTGAAACCTATCTGAATTCGGCTTACCGGTTTCTGGCGAAGCTCCGATACACTCCGGTCTCTTCGGCTAAGGTTGGAGGTGGTACGTAACGTGCAGGCCACTTTGCATGAAAGTTACGGGCCTCGAAGTATTCGATTCCACAATTCAACTTGATGCAGGAACTGAATTGGTCCGATCGGCGTAAAACGTACATCGCTTTTCGGTGCGTATTGCACGCTTTGCGCGACCATATCCCGGTTGCGGATGCCGTTCAAATAGGCGAACAGCTTCCGATGCTGATCCGCGGATTCTACTTTGAGCACTGGAATCCCGCCGGCAAGCCCCTTCCGCTGAGATCAACAGAAGACTTTTTTTCCTCCATAGCATCCGATCTTGCCCGGAATGACGAGTACACGTCGAATGCCGAAACCATCACTCGGGCGGTTTTCCGACTTCTCGAGAGGAAGGCAACCGACGGCGAAATCGACGACGTTCAGCACCTCCTGCCCAAAGGTCTCAGGGACCTGTGGCCGTCCACCTTGCGAGCCGCGTAAAATGATCGGGTGAGAACCACCCACTACACTGTCCTGGCAGGCGGAACCGGTGCCGCCAAGTTTTTGCGCGGCCTGGTACAGATCGTTCCTGAAGACCAGATTCATGTGGTCGTAAATGTAGGTGACGATACGGATATCTGGGGCCTGCACGTCAGCCCCGATATCGACTCCATCACCTACGCGCTTTCCGGAAAACTCGATACGGATCGCGGCTGGGGTGTGCGCGACGAAACCTTCCGATGCCTGGAAGCGATCGAAGCCTACGGCATGCCCTCATGGTTCCGTCTGGGTGACCGCGATCTGGCAACGCATCTCACACGCACACATTTGCTGCGGTCGGGCCTGACCCTGAGTGAGACAGTAGACCGGATGGCGAAAGCGGCTGGAGTAAAGGCAAGGGTTCTGCCGGCTTCAGACGACCCCGTTCGCACGAAAATCGAAACTCCCGGTGGAGTGCTGGGCTTCCAGGAATTCTTTGTTCGTGAACAATGGAAACCGGAAGTCCGGTCCGTGGCATATGCCGGCGCGGCGGAAGCCCGCGCGCCTGCCGCGGTATTGGATTCGATTCGAGAGGCGCAGATTGTGATCATTGCGCCAAGCAATCCCATAACGAGCGTCGGACCAATCCTCGCGATACATGATATTCGCGAAGCTCTGCGATGTGCACGGGCGGAGGTGGTGGCCATCAGCCCATTGATCGGCGACTCGGCGGTCAGCGGACCGGCCGCCAAGCTGATGGAAGCCTGCGGCTACGATGTGTCGCCGGAAGGTGTCGCCCGCTGTTACCATGACATTCTGGACAACATTGTGATCGATGTGAGCGATGCCGGCTTTGCGGCTTCAATTCGATACGAAACGATCGGCGTTCAGGTGACCAATATCCTCATGACGAACGAAAAAGCCGCGAGAGAGTTGGCTGAATTTGTAATTCATGAAAACAGTATTGCTGCCGGTTAAGGATTTCTCGAACGCAAAGCAGCGTCTTGCATCTTCACTGGATGCGGAAACGCGCGCAGGACTCGCTCGAGCCATGCTGTGCGATGTTTTGAGTGTCCTGGCACACTCCCGTGTACCGGATCGGATCGTCGTCTTTACGGCAAGTGACGAAGTTATCAAGATGGCGTCGGCGTTCGGATTCGGCGTAGCCGTCGAGAGATCCGTGGACGGCCACAGCGCTGCCGTCAATCAGATGGTCACCGAATTGTCATCCACTTCGTCCCGGATTTTGTCCATTGCCGGCGACTTGCCGAAGCTTGAGCCGCATGAAATCGACTTCGTGCTGACTTCCGTGTCGGATCCAATCACGATCCTGCCTTCCCGCGACTGGACCGGCACGAACGGGGTTGTCTTCATCCCGCCGGCAAGGATAAATATGGAGTACGGTGAAGGCAGCTTCCGCCGGCACGTGTCCAAAGCCGCGGCGGCCGGTCATACTGCGGATGTGCGGAACATTCCAGGGATCGCATTCGATATCGATACGCCTGCGGACCTCCAGGCTTTTCTGGATGACCCACGCAAGGATAGTGCGACCTGGCGGTATCTCATGAGCCGTCGATGAATCTGCAGATCGTGCCTGTTCATCACGTTCCGGAGATCGCCGCAGGCATGAATCTCGCTGAATGCCTGCGGGATGGGCTGAAAGCATCGGGACTGGAACTCGCAGATCGAGATATACTTGCTGTTACACAGAAGGTCATTTCAAAGGCCGAAGGCCGAATCGTGAGACTCGCAGGCATCGAGCCCTCGGCCCGCAGCGTTTCGATGGGGAGGCAGACAGGAAAGGATCCGCGGTTGATCGAAGTGATTCTTCGAGAGTCGCGGCGAATCGTACGAATCCGCGGCCCGATATTGATCTGCGAAACGCACCACGGTTTCATTTGCGCCAATGCCGGCGTCGATCAGTCCAACGTGGACGGATCGGACAGCGTCACGCTTCTGCCGAAGGATCCGGACGGCTCAGCCCGGGAGCTTGCCAGAATTCTGGGCTGCGGGATCATTGTAACGGATACTTTTGGGCGGGTTTGGCGTGAGGGCCTGATCGATACCGCTGTCGGTATCGCGCGCGTACCTGCGTTCATGGATTTTCGTGGAAAGACCGATACGCAGGGGCGCCCGCTTCAGGCAACGATTCTTGCGTCGGCCGATGCATTGGCAGCAGCCGCCGGACTCGTCATGGGCAAGACGGCGAGGACACCGGCCGCTTTGATACGCGGTTTTCCGTGGGAAGAAACCAACAGCAGCATGGCGGCTCTGTTGCGGGCGCCGGAAAGCGACTTGTTCCTATGAACAGCCAAACTGGGACTGCTCCCACTGTAGCGGCGGTCTATGACCGCCGACGATTTCGCAGTCCACGACAGCGTCGGCACTCATAGAGTGCCGCTACAGTAAGGTGAAAGATAGCAGTCTTAGAGTAATGGGAGTGTAGGCGCAGCCTTGGAGCTTCTTCTCCTCAAATACGGTTATCTACTGGTATTCGCCGGTGTACTGATCGAAGGCGAAGCGTTCCTTTTTGCAGGGGCCTTCCTTGCGAGCAGGGGTTATTTCAACCTTGCCACCGTAGCCCTCGTTGCCCTCGCGGCCAATACGCTGAGCGCGCAGTTCTATTACAGCGCAGCACGCGTTCGCGGCCCCAGCTGGTTTACCAGCCGCTTCCCGGAAAAATCCACGTATCGCAAAATTATCGACTGGGTAAGCCGGCACAACAACATATTGCTCCTGCTGAGCCGTTTCCTGTTCGGTTTTCGAATGATCATCCCCGCAGCGTGCGGGGCCGTCGGGATGCCCCTGGCCGCATTGATTGGCTTCTACTTCGGAGAGAATGCCAAGCAGATGCTCCAGAACGCGCGCCACTACACGACGGGTTTGATCCTCGTGGTGGCGATAGCGGTCTCTGCCTTCTTTGCCGTTCGGAACATCCGGCAGTTCCGGTCTATCTTCCAAAATCTGGAATGGTCCGACCTGCACAACCTTATTCCTTTCATAATGGGGTCGATGGGCGTTCTGAATATCATGTCTGCGATCTGGCCCAGCTCCGAAAGCCTCCTTCGATCGGTCCGCGACTGGCTTCCCCTTGAAGTCTCCCAGGGCAGCCGCACTTTGATGCTCTTCACCGGCGTCGCGCTTTTGCAGGTAACCCGGAGTCTAAAGCGCCGAAAGCAACTGGCCTGGTACGTGGCCGTCATTGCTTTGTCTGCTTCCCTGCTGCTGCATTTGACAAGTGGTTACGACGTTCAGAACTCACTCGTTGCCGCCATGCTGCTGGCCTACCTCATTTATTTCCGCCGCCGCTTCTACACGCGCAGCGATCCGGCGTCGTTGCGAAGAGGCCTGATGGCAACTCCATTGCTCTTGTTAATCGTCTTCTTCTACGGGCTGACGGGATTCGAGGCGACCTATCCACAGTTCGTGTGGGATGCCGATGGGACGCCCACCATGGAGACTCTCCGCGACGGAATTCTCATCGTGAGACCCCAGGTCGTTCCCGCCACGCGTTACGCTTCCCTCTTCCTGAGTTCGCTGCAAATTGCAGGTTGGATGGCTCGAATTTACATTCTCGTTCTGATCCTCCGTCCTGTCATCTTGCGCGACCGGCTGGAAGCTCCAAAAGCCGACATCGAGAGAATCTTCCGCCAGTACGGCAGGCAATCCGTTGCGGCCTTTGCGGTTCAACAGGACAAACATCATCTGCTGGTCGCAAAGGCCCAGGGTCTGGTTGCCTAAGCGTGGAAGGGCTCTATCGCGCTGGCTTGTGGTGATCCCATAGCGCCTGATGAGGTATTCCGCGAAGCTGTCAGCGATTACGTGGATCACTGCCAGCGCCATGGCTGGATGCCGTGCGCGTACCTTGCTGCGGAGGACCGATTGGCGGCATATCAACAATTCCGCTTCCAGTCGCTGCGCGTCGCGGAGGAAGCGATCATCGATCTGCAAGCCTTTCCTCCGAACGGGAACAATCCTGTAGCGATGAGTGTGCATCGTTACGATCGGTCCCGGCGCGTGGACCCATTTGTTGACGAACAACTCGAGGAAGTGACTGAAGACTGGTTGGAGACGCGCCATATGCGCGAGATGGGTTTCACGGTAGGACACTTTTCCCTGGAACAGCTTTCAGAGGGTCCCGTGTTTTTCCTCGGTACCCGCCATCGCGTCGAAGCATTTTGTGCGTGGCTTCCTTACAACAACGGGAGCGCTGCTGTGCTGGACCTGGTCCGTCAGCGCCGGCGGACACCGCCGGAACTGGTGCAGTCGTTTCTCGCGCATGCGTTGTATCTGCTGAAAGAATCGGGATTCGAAGAGGCGAGTTTGACCGCAGCGACCATCGATCGGGATCAGATCGAGACGTTCCGCCCGCGGTGGGAAACCCGATATCTGGTCCACCCGCGTGGCGCGAACGTCTCGAAGATCACCAAAGCACTCACAGCAATTCAAAAGCGATAAAGCCGGGAAGAACGCGGGCTAAAGCCAATACGGTTCACTTAAGGATGTTCCTTAAGTGAACCGTATTGGGGCGTTCTCTCCGGTTCTCAGAACGTGAAACGTGCAACCAGGACGCCCTGCCGCGGCAGAAGGTTCGCGGTGGTGCCAAAGGCTGTGGCTCCGGTGGTGAGAACTCGCCCGAAGCCGGCAGATGTATTGCCGTTCTGTTGATACACCTGCGCCAGCCTCGGGTTCGTAAGAGCGGCCAGCGTGGGGTCACCCCAGTAGGCGCGATTGAACACGTTCGTGAACTCCATCCGCACACTGAAGTTCATACCTTCCCGAACCCGAAACGTGCGGCCGATATTCATGTTTTCCATCGGGCGGCGCTGCGACCGGTAATCGCTATAGTAACCGGCCGAACTGCCGAACGTGCCGGGAGCGGGGTCTGCCCATGCGTCTTTATTCAGCACGAACGTCTTGTTTGGATCGTAGCAGTGGCAGTTGAGATCGACCGTATACAAGGGCTGGCCGGGAACGCGGTTAGCAAAACTGGGGCCCTGGAACAGATACGATTCGAGACTGGTCTGCCCATTCGGCACCTGCAGCGGGAAACCGCTCGCATACTGCACAAAGCCGCCAACCGACCAGTCGCTGAGCACCGAGGACAGCACTCTATTCGCCCCGACCACGGCTGATCGTATCTCGAGATGTACTTATTCGAGTTCCGGTCGAACACGTTGTTGAAGACTGCGTTGCCGGTACTGCCCGGGTTGGGCTCGCCAATCTCGGTGCCCAGCGCCAGCGCCTTCGACCAGGAAAATGTGCTGGTGAACGTCAGGCCATGAGAGAAGCGCTGCGTCGCCTTCACCTGCAACGCGTCGTACCAGGTATTGCCCATCGGGTTCCAATACACCGGAATTGAAACGGGCGACGGATTAAACGCGGACGGTGTTCCCGCAAATTGAGGGAAAGGACGCAACGCCTGAGCCAGGGTCTGGCCTACCGGGAAGCCGGCATATGGGACTTTGAACCCGCGGGCCCCGACGGCCGGTGTATCCATTCTGGATGTGAGCAGCGCTCGGTCCGCCGCGTTAGTGACGTCGAGACCAAACGCTTTCAGGCGCTCCGGTGTGTTCGCGTTGAAGTTGAGAAGCGCCGGGGCCTGCCACCAGACTCCGCGATTCCCGGCATAAGTGAGGTCCACGACCAGATTCGACGTGATTTCGCGCTGGAATCCTACGCTCCATTGATACTGCCGCGCAGGGCGTCCGGCGTTCGGATCCATCCATACGGGACCAGGTCCCGGATTAGGAATGCCGTTCCGGGGGAAAGTTGGAAAATACCCTGGATCGTAGGTTGGCCAGGGCGCGGGCCTGAATGAAAGCGGAAGACCCGCAGACAACGTGGTGACCGGAACACCGAAGCTCGGCGCCAGGGTCTGGGCTGTAGAACCTGCTAATCCGCCGGCGGCGTTGTTGTTGGCGGCTGTACCGCTGTACACAATGCCAAAGCCGAGGCGGAACACGGTCTTCGGAGTGATCTGATAGGCGGCTCCAAGGCGCGGTCCGAAAGCCCAGGGATAATTGTGCGCGATGTTGCAGTTACAACGCCCTGGCCCGTTACCGTCATAGATCGCGGCTCCAGGGATATTACCTACCGAGGGATTCGGCATTGCAGGCGAGAACGCCGGAGCACGCCCGTACTGCTCCCGCAAGTATGTGGAGTAGTCATATCTCAAGCCGTAATCCAGCGTGAATCTGCGCGTCACCTTCCAGGTGTCCTGGGCATAAATCCCGAATTGCTTTTTCCCCATCCGCGGATGAGTTGGGTTGGACATCTGTACCTGGTCGACCTGGCCCAGAAGGAAACTGGCATAACCGAATCCGAGGTTGGCGCCTTGCACACTCGCGGTTTGGAAAGGTTGGCCGGTCTCTGCCGCCGAGAAAGTATAAACGCCGTCGGTGTTCCCATCGACGAGCGGCGGATATCCCTCGGTACGGAATTCCGAGCCGAATTTGTAGC
>QHXD01000277.1:0-5695 GCA_003223895.1 Acidobacteriota bacterium | reverse complement strand
ATTGGTCCCAGCCTCCGAGCCAATGCCCTTCATTCCTACGGTCCCATTGCCTGCAAGAAAACCCGACATCGTTGGGAAGAACTTGTTTTCGATACCTCCCCTCAGCCCCAGTTCCTTTTCGGCGTTGTAATTTGTGATCTCTCCCTTGGTGGTAACCGATGGAACGAAGAAATAATTGCTCCGGTATCCCGCGCCCAGGTGCAACAACATCGTCGGCGACAAGGTGTGATCGTAGTTCAGGCGGTAGAGAGGCGCGTTTTGAAACGTGCCAAGGGCTTCTGTAATCGGGTCAGGCAAGCCATCCGATCTTCCAAAAATCGTGTTGCCGTTCGGGTTCGTCGTCTTCGTGCGCTGCCAGAAGAAACTCAATTTTCCCTTGGTGCCAACCAGTCGATCGACCTTGACGGACGGAACTTCGGTAACTCTTGAGGTGTTGTAAGGGTTTATGTAGTTCTGGGTGAGCTCATTGGCAAAGGGCCCGTTCGTACCTGGAAACAGTGCCTGAATCTTCACCGCGACCGGATCAAAACGATCCCTCGGAATGATGTTGTTCGGAAACGGATCCCGGAACACGCGGCCATCCGGTGCTCTCCGTGTCGTGAGAGGATCGTAGATCATGCCTTCCAGCATCTGGCGGCCGAGGGGATCGATGCCGATGACCTTGGAAGTTGGAGTTATCGCCGCCCGGAAATCACCATTACGATAGGCGGCAGCGGGAATGGTTTGATACTGGTTGTTGTTGACCGTCGTCTCGCGGAACTGTTCAAAGCTGCCGAAGAAAAACATTTTGTCACGCTGTATCGGACCGCCTACCGTAAAGCCGTAATCGTTCCTTCTTGCGCGCGGCCGCAGATTGCTCTTCGGGTCATTGGTAAACGGGTATCCCGCATTGAATGCCTCGTTCACGAAATAGTCGTACACACTCCCGTGGAACTTGTTCGTGCCGGACCTCATCGTGAGATTGAAAACGCCGCCGCCCACCTGGCCGTATTCAGCAGCATAGTTGCTGGTTTGAATCGCGACCTCCTGAATGGCGTCCACACTGGCTTGGCTCTGAGCCGGAACACCGGGTGTGCCCGAATTGGATGCGTCCTGACCCTCGATCCGGAGAGATTGCGTGTTGGCGGGGGTGCCGTTCATCCGGACCAGGCTGTTGGGTGTCCACGTTGATCCGGGAATCAACAGGACCAGAGCGTATGGATTGCGAATGCCGGCGCTGCCGGACAGCGTGCCTCCGATGCCCAGAATCGGAAGGTCATCCAGCCTCTGAGCGGCGACGGTATGACTCACGTCGCCGCTTTCCGTCCTGAGCAGCGGAGCGTCCGCGGTAATCGTCACCTCGTCGGTTGTTGCACCTACGGCAAGAGCGACGTCGAGACGCAATGTCTGAGCTACCAGGACCGTGATGCCCTGGCGGACGTATTTCTTGAACCCGGGTAGCTCAACCGATAGCTGATACACGCCGGCGGGCAACTGTGCGAGCGTGTAGTTCCCCGTCTCCGTGCTGACTGTCTCATACTTAGTTCCGGTTTCTGTATTCGTCGCGACGACGCCGGCGCCCGGAATCACCGCATTGGTCTGGTCCGCTACCGTGCCGGTGATGGTGCCGCGGTCGCTTTGGGCAAACACTCCTGGAACAATGAGCGATATACAAAGTGCCACCAATAATAATTGGCGCATAAGGTTTCCTCCCTCCCCTGTCGTTACGGATCTGGATCTATGGTTTCAAACGGACCTTGCTGGCCTCGAAAATACGCCGAGAATCCGGACTGTGTCACGCCTTTTGTAGCAAAAAAGGCTCCGCGGTTTGCAGAATCGCCGGCGGGGACGATGAAGTTGCCGGAGGAAATGCAAAATCGGTTCTGCGGGTTGTTCGGTTACGAGTGTGGCGTGTTTAGTTGCCGGCGCGAGCTGCAGAGTTGCTTCGGGAAGTGTGAAATCGCCTGCGTGACTTGTTCAGTTGCCTGTGCAGGATGTCCAGTTACGACTGCGGGATGTAGAGTTACGAGTGCGTCCTGTGTTGCTCCTACATCTTGTATCTGCCGAGGTCTTCGTCAGGCAGATTTTCGAGCCAGCGCTTGAACTCTTCGTTGTTTTCGATGCGATCCTGGCTGGCAGCGGCCTGGCTTTTGGAGGAGCGAAGAACTTCGTCTTCGACAAAGATCGGGCAATCGATGCGGAGGGCCAGAGCGAGGGCGTCGCTTGGACGCGAGTCGATGGATATCAGTCTTCCGCTTCGCTCGAGCCAGATGATGGCATAAAACGTATCGTCTTTGATGGTGGTCACCACGACCTTGCGGACGCTGGTGTCCAGGCCAACCAGCACGTTCTTTAGAAGGTCATGAGTCATGGGGCGCGGGGTTACAACCTTTTCTATCTCCAGCGCGATGGCGTTTGCTTCATAAACGCCCACCCAAATCGGGAGGATTCCGCTTCCGCAGGCCTCCTTCAGGATCACAATTGGCATGTTCGTAATCGGATCCATCATCAGACCCCGGATTTTCATCTCAACTTCCACGGGCTCCTCCTAAGGATTGCTTTAGTGCAATGTATATACTTTCACACGTTAAATGCAAGGCATCCGAGGAGAAAACGCGGGCTGAAGCCCGCGACTACATTTAGAAGTCGTGTTCCCCGATG
This sequence comes from Acidobacteriota bacterium, assembly GCA_003223895.1. Lineage (GTDB taxonomy): Bacteria > Acidobacteriota > Terriglobia > 20CM-2-55-15 > 20CM-2-55-15 > 20CM-2-55-15. Next base: position 3,055 of record QHXD01000277.1, on the reverse strand, counting down.
AAATGTAGTCGCTAGCTTCAGCCCGCGTTCCCAGCCTTCAGCAATTCCTTGACATGTTGACGGGCAGCTTCGGTCACCCGGGAGCCACTCATCATTCGGGCCAGCTCCTCCACGCGGGCTTCTCCGGTCAATTGGTCGACCCGCGTCACCGATCTTCCGTCGTGCAGAAGCTTTTCAATCCGGTATTGCTGCCCGGCAAACGCGGCAATCTGCGCCAGATGGGTCACGCAGAGGATCTGGTAGCGCGACGACAGCTCTTTCAGCTTCTGCCCCACGGTTTCGGCCGCTTTGCCCCCGATTCCGGCATCGACTTCATCGAAGACGAGGGTCTTGTGCGATTTGTCTACTGCCAGGACCGTCCGCAAGGCGAGCATTATCCGCGATAACTCGCCTCCCGAAGCGATCTTTTCCAATGACCGGAGTTCCTCGCCCGGATTTGGCGAGATCAGCAACTCCGGCCGGTCCAGGCCGTTCGCCCGGCCCGGTGTCACGTCCGACCACGTAATAGTGAAGCGCGCATGCGGCATGGCCAGCGATTTGAGTTCGCGTTCGACCGCCGTTTCCAGCTTTTTCGATGACAAGCGCCGCTTCTTGCTGAGCGCCGCCGCAGCATCGGAATACTGCTGGCGGAGACCGGTAATTTTCCTCTGCAGGTCCTCTTTTTTACTTTCCGTCAGACCTATGCTGTCCATCTCGCGTCTTACCTTCTGGAGGTGGTCCAATAGGTCCGGCCCATACTTTCGATGCAGTCGCTCAAGTTCGGCCAATCGCGCCTGGGTGCGCTCGAGTTCCTGCGGATCGGCATCGACTTGATTCGCGTAATCCCGTAGCGCATAGGCAATGTCCTGAATCGAGATTCGAGCGCCCTCTGTCTGCACGAGGATTGGCTGCAAGCGGGGATCGTGTTGCGCGGCGTCGCGCAACAGCCGTTGGGTTTGAGCAAGAAGCGCCAGCACGGATGCCTCCGACTCGTAAAGTGCCTCGTAGCCATGCGAGGCCGCTTCCAGCAATTTTCCTGCGTTCGCAAGGACTTCGAGTCTCTCGCGCACGTATTGCGTTTCGTCGGGTTTTGGGTCGGTTTTTTGGATTTCGTCGTGCTGGAAGCTGAGCAGATCGAGCCGTTCGAGCTTCCTGGCGTGTTCCGCTGCCAGTTCGGCAAGCTCCGCTTCGACCTGCTGAACTGTGTGAAAGAGGTCGCGAACCCCGGCGGCAGCAGCGGTCGATTCGGCAAAGGCATCGATCAGATCAAGTTGGCTCGTATTGTCCAATAGGGTCTGCTGTTCGTGCTGGCCATGAATGTCGAGGAGTGACGGAGCAAGCTGTCGGAGCGCCGACACCGTTGTAGGCTGGTTGTTGATGTAAACGCGATTGCGCTCGTCGGAGGAGATTTCGCGGCGAATGATGACTTCGGGACCGTCGGAGTCGAGGCCCAGCCGATCGAGTTCCGCTTTGAGGTCGGTTTCGAAGACCGCCTCGACGATCGCGCGGTTTTCTCCGCTGCGGACCATCTCGCTTGAAGCCTTGGATCCGGCAAGCAGGCCGAGCGCATCGACGATAATGGATTTTCCGGCGCCCGTTTCTCCGGAAAGAAGGTTGAATCCTTCTTCGAAATGCAGTTCGAGCTGATCGATGAGGGCAAAATTGCGAACTCGCAGGAACCTCAGCATACCCGGCGTTATAAGCCATGAGAGGTTGATCTTTCAATGACGAAGAGGGTAACGTTTTAATTTAGTGAGCGGCTGCGAACGCAAGCCCGATAGGGCGCAGCCATCTGGTAGTGAGCGGCTGCGAACGCAAGCCCGATAGGGCGCAGCCATCTGGTAGTGAGCGGCTGCGAACGCAAGGCCGATAGGGCGCAGCCATCTGGTAAGGAGACGAATTTGAATGAACTAAATTTGATCGAGGTGCTCAAGCAGACGACCCTGATCACCCGATTCGTCCTGGCGGTTCTGCTGATTTTCTCCGTGTGGTCCTGGGGGATCATCCTTTCCAAGACGCTTCTGTTGCGAAAGATCAATAAAGAGTCCGAGACCTTCTGGAAGATTTTCCGACGAGGACAGAGCCTTTCGGAAATCAGCACAGCCTCAGAGACGTTACGTTTCACGCCACTGGTCCCGGTTTTCAATGCCGGAGCGGAACTGCTACAGCCACCGCCAGGGAGGCACCAGTCGCAAGGCGGCCTGGCATTGAGGACGTCGGCAGCCGTAACGCCGGCCACGGTTCAACGAGCGCTGCAACGCGCGGCGGCCGCGCAGTTGACGAGGCTCGAGAACCGGATGACCTTTCTCGCAACGACCGCTTCCGTGACACCGTTCGTCGGACTCTTCGGAACCGTCTGGGGTGTGATGACCTCGTTTGCCGGACTGGCCAATGCGAGTGCGACAACACTCCGGGCTGTGGCGCCGGGTATCGCCGATGCCCTGGTCGCAACCGCATTTGGTCTGTTTGCCGCAATCCCTGCGGTCATTGCTTACAACCAGTTCGTCTACAAAATTCGCAACGTCGCCGGGCAGCTCGATGATCTTCAGGGGGAGATGCTCGCCATTGCGGAGAGGGATGCACTCTAATGGCGATCACAACCCGCGAAGGCAGGACCCAGACGACGCTGGCGGATATCAACATGATCCCGTTCATCGACATCGTCCTGGTTCTGCTCATCATCTTTATGGTCACGGCGCCAGTCATCCAATCCGGGATCGAGGTGAATGTTCCAAAGACCCAGGTCGTGCGGGAAATCGCCGAGGAAAAGCTGGTGGTTTCCGTGGATAAGAAACAGACGGTGTTTCTGCAAAACAATCCGGTGAATATAAACGAATTAGGCGACAAAATACGTGAGAAGCTTCTCGATCCCACCCGTCAGAGTGTTTATCTGCGCGCCGACGAAGCAGTGCCGTGGGGTGCCATCGCCGCTGTGATGGATCGTTTGAAGCTGGCCGGTATCGAAAACGTCAGCATCGTAACGCAACCTTTAGAGCAAGGAAGAAAATGACTTTAGAAGCGGAAAAACTGGACCGCTGGATTGTCGCGTCCGTGCTGTTGCACGGCGCGCTGTTCG
>QHXD01000276.1:11968-14572 GCA_003223895.1 Acidobacteriota bacterium | reverse complement strand
ACCACGCCGTCGGTATCGCCCACAATCACATCTCCGGGACGGACGATGGCTCCCGCGCAGACAATGGGAATGTTCACCGAACCGGGACTAGCTTTCACCGTGCCCTGCGCAGAAATTGCCTTGGACCAGACGGGAAACTGCATCTGTGTAAGATCGGCCACGTCGCGAACGCCGGCATCGATGACCAGTCCGGCAACACCATGCGCGCGCGCGGACTCGGCCAGCAGTTCCCCGAACATGCCGTCTGTAGATTCCGAATCTGTGGACACGACCAGGATGTCGCCCTCACGGCAGAGTTCAATTGCGGCGTGGATCATGATGTTGTCGCCGGCATGGCACAAGATCGTTATAGCGGCGCCGGCGGCCCGGGCCGACGGATAAATCGGTCTCATATAGGGCCGCATGAGTCCGGTACGCGCCTGAGCTTCGTGCACCGTCGCGACGCCTAACTCACGGAGGGAGCGGACGATATCCGCATCAGGTCGGGCAATTTTTCGAACAATTGTCGGCTTCATACGCTGGTAGTCATCCTTCCCCTTTCACCCCAATGTGTCATATCATACATTCCGTCACGATCTTAAAAACAAAAACAATACAGTGACACGCGCATGAGAGGAGCAAATCAATGAAAGAATCTGTAGTGGCGTCGAGCCTTGCTGCTGAAGCCTACGCGTTTGTCAGGCATCGCATCCTTCGCGGCGAACTGAGCATGGGCCAGGTGATTTCACGCCGCAAGGTTGCAGCGGAATTGGGTATGAGCTTTCTGCCGGTGTCGGAAGCGTTATTGCGACTCGAATTCGAGGGCCTGCTGGAAAGCCGTCCGCGTGCGGGCACGCGCGTCCGGATTCCTTCCCGCGAGGATGTACGCGGACACTACATTGTTCGCGAAGCGCTGGAGGCACAGGCGGCCCGGCTTTTCGCGGTGGTGGCCACTCCGGAAGACCGCGCAGACGTGCAGAAACTGGCGGCGAGAGTAGATGCGATGTCTGTTTCCGATGCTTCTCAATATCTGCCCGCGCATGAAAAACTGCATCGCCGGATCGCGGAGGGGGCTCGATGCCCTGCCCTGAGCTCAGCCATCGAGAAAACGCACGCCCTGGCCTCCACCTGGTTCTGCGTGACGCGGCAGACGTCTGAGGGTGAGCCGCCGCCGCGCCGCCATCAGGATCTTGTCGATATACTCGTCGCCGGAGACCCTGACGCGGCGGGCGAAGCGATGCGTCAACACGTCGCACGCAGTTTTGAGAACGCGATGGAGCGGCTGAAACCTTACTTCAGATTACGGAAGGCGTACGGCAAGACATTCTTCAGAAGTGAGAAGCGACAAAAGAAACAGTTGATCGATGCTTCTGCTTTGAATTAGTCTCCCTTGCCGTGGCGACAGAACAAGTTCCTGCGATTTTTGCTGCGTTTCAATGTTCTATCTGCGGCGCGAGTAATCCAGTCTGGTCCTCATCGAATCATGCCGAGCATCTCTTCGGCAGTGCCGGACGCCTGATCTGTGGCGGCTGCGGGATGGTATTCCCCGTTCGCGACGGCTACCTCGACCTGCATCCCGGCGATAGCGAACCGATCCCGCCGATTCAACACCTGATGCAGTTCCCACCGGTCGTTGCGGTGTATGAAGGTGTCTGGAGGCCGGTCGGATACTTCATTGCAAGCAAGCATTCGTTTCCGAAGGACGTCGAGCGGATCGCATCGTTCATCCAGCGCCGGCACGGACTGATCCTGGATCTCGCCTGCGGGCCCGGAAACGTCACGCGCAACATCGCGCGCCTGGCGCCGGAATCGATCGTGGTCGGTTTTGACTTATCCCCGTCCATGCTCGAAAGGGCCGTGCGACTCACCAGGAAAGAGGGGCTGCAGAACGTGTACTACATGCGCGGAAGCGCCCTGACGCTGCCCTTCAAGCCGGACACATTCGATGCGGTGACATGCTGCGGCGCACTGCAGCTTTTCAGGGATCAGGACCAGGCGGTGGGCGAAATCTCGCGCGTATTGAAGCTGCATGGCGATTTTGTATGCCAGACCACACTCGGCCCCCGCACACCGCCGCTGTGGGTCCGGATAGCCGACCGGATGCTCAAGTTCGGATATTTCTATTTGGATGATCTGAAAGACCGGCTCGATCGATTCAATTTCGATTTGAAGAGCGAAGAGAGATCGAATATCAACTACATTTTCAGAGCAGCAAAGTCGGGTTAATAAACCACAGTCGCTTTACCCTGCCCGATGGTGATCTCCTCGATTCCCCAGGGCAAATCGAAAGGCTCCTTCAAGTCGGCCTGCGGATACTTGGGTTTCACGTACTTGTCTATGAGCGTCTCGATCAGGATCTTCGGCACCGGAATTCCATCCACGCGGACTTCCTGAAGATCGAACTTGCCGCGGCCGTCTTCTCCGGCAAGCTTTCCTTTGATGAAAACGTTGTGCGTGCCGCCAAGGAAGGCATCCACCATCGGATTACCCGTGGTGCTGTTGGAATTGAAGGTCAGTTGAGTGTCCGACGCTATGGTGCCGGGCGCGAGCTGAACCTTGATCGAATCGATCTGCACCGGGATATCTTCTTTCAGGGAATAGAGGACATAGGATTCCAGTTCCGCT
>QHXD01000276.1:10351-11903 GCA_003223895.1 Acidobacteriota bacterium | reverse complement strand
AAGCGACTTGGCGGATTTTGGAGAAACCTCTTTTTCCTGCTCAGCGGACACAGAGGGCGCTTCCTTCGCGGCAATGCTGCGGAAAACAACGAGGCTGGCGGCGGCCAGAGGCACAACCCCCAGTATGATAATGAGAACAAGTCTCTTCATTGCCTACCTGATGATTTTGAAAGTCCGCGTCCACCGGGTCTTTCTGAAGAAATTCGTGAAGAGGTCGGTGATCTGTTGGACTCGGTCTTCTACGTCAGTTCGACGATATTCGTCGGAATCCGTCTCATAGGACCAGTAAATAATCAGCCCTTTTCCGACGATGAGCTCCCGGGGAACAAATCCCCAGTACCGGCTGTCGGCGCTGTTATCGCGATTGTCGCCCATCGCGAAGTAGTGGTTGGGCGGCACAACAATCTCGCCGTCTTTGACATATTCCTCGTACCAGTAAGGATCGTCATCGATGCCACGGTAAATTCGCCCCGGATGGGGTTTTGGTGGAAAGTAATCGCGGAATGGATCGGCATAGGAGCCCGGCGGGCTCTTGTGGATTTTGTAAGGTTCGTTGAGCGCGACGTCATTCACGTAGACCTGCTTGTCCACAATCTTGATATGGTCGCCCGGGAGCCCGATGGCTCGCTTGACGTAGTGCTTCGACAAATCCTTTGGGTACCTGAAAACAATAACATCACCGTGTTTGATGTCTTTGAACGGCAGAACAGGATCCAAAACCGAGCCGCGCGCGCCAAAAACGAACTTGTTGACGAGCAGGTGGTCGCCAACAAGGAGGTTGTCCTCCATCGACGGCGTGGGAATTTTGAACGCCTGAACGATAAATGTCGTACCAAACAGCGCAAGGATGACCGTGATGACGAGTGATTCGAAATATTCGCGGACGGTCGATTTTTTGAAAGCCACTTCTGCCATATTCAGATAGTTTCCTCTTGAGGAGTACAGACGCGTTCCAGAGCCTGGCGCGCTGCAGCCTGTTCTGCCGCCTTTTTCGTCAAACCCATTCCGTGGGCGATGGTCTCGCCGTCAATTACTACTTCCACCGTAAACAGTTTCTGGTGGTCCGGGCCGGTCTCGTTCGTAACGATGTAATCGGCGATCCCAAGATGCTGCGCCTGCAGTTGCTCCTGAAGCGCCGTCTTGAAGTCCACCACCTGTCGCCCGGAATCTTCAACGTCTTCAATCTGCGGTTTGAAAAAGCCCAGCATCACGCGACGGGCTTCTTCAATACCGTTGTCGAGATAGATCGCAGCAATGATAGCTTCGAAAGCATCGACCAGGAGTGCCTGCTTGGTGCGGCCGCCCGTTTTCTCTTCACCTCTTCCCAGTTGCAGGTGCCTGCCCAAATGGATCCGCTCCGCGTATTTCACCAGATTCGCGGAACTCACGAAGAACCCTTTCAGTTTTGAAAGCTGGCCTTCGGTCAAACCGGGATGAGCCCGAAACAGAAAATCGCTCACCAGAAAGCCAAGGACTGAATCACCCAGAAACTCGAGCTGTTCGTTATCGCGTTCTCCCGCCCTCTTTTCGTTGGCGTGCGAACTGTGAGTCA
>QHXD01000276.1:0-10346 GCA_003223895.1 Acidobacteriota bacterium | reverse complement strand
GAATGTGTAACCAAGTGCGAGTTCCAGATCTTCGAAACCATACATAAAAGAAAAAGCCGGCAACCGGGGAGGGGGAATAGCCGCGAATTACGCGAATTACACAAATGGGCGCGTCAATGAACCTTTGATGCGCCCATTTGTGTAATTCGCGTAATTCGCGGCTATTCTCCCAATTCCCAATTACCGACCTTATTTTACTACGCGGCCTGCCTGTTTATTGGCCGATCTTCTGGCCGGCGTTCTTGATGTAGTCTTCAAGACCCTGCTCGGACTTGTTCTTTTGCACATAGAGCTGCTTCAGAATGTCGCGGGCATTCGCCTCCGATACCCCTTTCAGGAACACGGATTTCGCCAACGCGTCCATCGCCTGGTCGTTCTTCAAATCCTGTGCATAGGCAAGGCCGAGACGGTAGTACGTGATGGGGTCATTGGCCTTCGCTTGAAGGGCCACTCCGAATTCCTTCTCCGAATCACTGAACTTTTTCTGATGCAGGTAAATGAGCCCCAGCGTGTAATGGAGATTCGAAGCCAGGTCCGCCTTCTGTTCGTTGCTGAGCTGGGCGCCTTCCGGGCCGGAGATGAACACTGGAAGCTGGGTTATCCCCTGCTTGGCCAGCTCTTCGGCGCGTGCGAGATGGGTTTTCTTCTGGTCTTCATTCGTCGGGGGCCTCTCTGCCATCACGTTCGAGAGCATGACGAGCGTGTTCAGGTCATCCGGTTTGTATGCCAGGGCCTTATCCGCAACTTCCATCATCTTTGCCGCATCGTTCACCTGCTGATACGACTGGATCATGCTCTGATAAAAGGCCATGATCCGCTGGTCCATCTGCGACATGAACTGTTGGAATTGCGGAGAATTCTTATCGAGGAAGACGACGTTCTTGTCCTTCTTCCTGGCGTTGTCCTTGTCTTTGTCTGTGAGTTTCGAGTCCGCATCTGCCTTCGCGATCATCTTTTCACCCAATTTGATCGTCGAATTCAGCGCCTGCTCGGCGGCAGCCGCGGACTCCTTGTGTTTGCCCATTTGGGTTGCGGAACGTATGGGCGTAACTGATGAAATCGGAGGTTGGAAACTTCGCCACAAACTCGTCGCCCTTGGCCAGCTTGGCGGCGGCGTTCTGTTCGTTTTGAAGCGCAACGAAGGCGTCGAGTTCTTCCTTACTGGTTGGCTGCGGACCGAGCTGCTGCGCCGGTGCATCGGCCTGCCCTCCACGCTGCTGTTGTTGCTGTTGCTGCTGCTGGTTCCTGCGTTGAGCCAACGCAGACACGCTCACAGTGAAGGCGAGGAGAATCGCCACAACTACAGTTCCCTTTCTAATCTTCATCCGACAACTCCTTATCCTTTTTTGAGGGATCAAAGACAACCAAGCCTAATTCGTAGGGCCGCGGCTGTCAAGAACTGGGCCTGGAAATCACTGATGGCCGCTCACAATTTAAGGCGCGGATAAACTCTCCTTGCGTTGCCTTCAAAGAGCTTTTTCCTGTCGCCGCCGCTCAACCAGGTGACCGAGTCAATGTACCGCTTGGTATCGTCAAAATAGAATCCGGTTTCCGGATCGATGCCTCTCACGGCTCCCACCATCTCCGATCCGAACAGGATGTTGTCCATCGGGACGATCTTCAACAGCAACTCGATTCCGGGGAGGTGATAGACGCAGGTATCGAAAAAGACATTGTTCCGTATGAGATCGACCAGGAGCGGCCGATTCATATCCTGGGCCAGACCGCGATAGCGGCCCCAGTGGTAAGGCACTCCGCCGCCGCCGTGTGGAATGATGAATCGAAGAGTCGGAAAATCCTTGAAGAGATCGGCCGTCAGAAACTGCATGAAAGCGGTGGTGTCGGCATTGATGTAATGGGAGCCGGTCGTGTGGAAATTCGAGTTGCATGACGCACTGACGTGGACCATCGCGGGCACATCGAGTTCAACCATCTTTTCATAAAACGGATACCAGTACTTGTCGGTGAGAGGCGGCGCGGTCCAGTGGCCTCCTGAAGGATCTGGATTCAGATTGCACCCGATAAAGCCCAACTCATTGACGCAGCGCTCGAGTTCCTGAATGCAGTTACTGGGCGGGACGCCGGGTGATTGCGGCAACTGGCAAACGGCGACGAAATTCTCAGGATAAAGAGAGCAGACGCGATGGATCAGGTCGTTGCAGTGCTGTGACCAGTGCAGGCTCGTGGTCGCATCACCGATGTGATGGGCCATCCCCGACGCTCTCGGTGAAAAGATCGTAAGGTCGGTGCCGCGTTCTCGCTGGAACTTGAGCTGCGCATTCTCGAGACTCTCGCGGATTTCGTCGTCGGTGATTTTGAGCGTTCCCTTCGAGGGAACATGCTTCGGATCTTTCAGGCCCGCCAGCTGGCTGTCCCGAAATGCCTGCAACCCCTTTGGCGCCGTCGTGTAGTGGCCATGACAATCGATGATCATAGACCGACGATGTTACCATATGGATTTTTGAGATGAGCGGCTGCGAACGATCAAGCAAGGAGGAAACGCAATGAAGATCTGTATGGTTGGGCAGGGCGCGTTTGCCAAGAAACATCTGGACGGGCTCGCGCGCATCAAAGACGCCGAAGTGGTTACGATCTACGGCAGAAGCGCCGAAACGACGGAAGCCGCGGCGAAGAAATATGGCATACCGCACTGGACGACGAACATGGACGAGGCATTAGCCCGCCCTGGCGTCGAGGCGGCCATCCTCACATCGCCGACCCAGGTGCATGCAGAACAGGCGATTAAGGTCATGCGGGCCGGAAAGCATGTCCAGATCGAGATTCCGATCGCAGACACGCTGGCCGATGCGGAACGTATTCTCGCTGTTCAGAAAGAAACCGGACTGACCGCAATGGGTGGTCATACACGCCGTTTCAACCCGAGCCACCAATGGATTCATAAAAAAATCAAGGCTGGCGAACTCAAACTGCAGCATCTGGTCGTCCAGACGTTTTTCTTTCGCCGTACGAACATGAATGCCGAAGGCAAACCCAGGAGCTGGACCGACCATCTGCTCTGGCATCACGCCTGTCACACGGTGGATCTCTTCCAGTATCAAACGGGAGAAACTGCCTCTGAAGCGCATGCGGTTCAGGGCCCGATCCATCCTGAACTCAAGATCGCGATGGACATGAGCATCGGACTGAAAGTGCCGGCGGGGGCCATCTGCACGCTGGCGTTATCGTTTAACAACAACGGGCCGCTGGGAACCTGGTTCCGCTATATCTGCGACAACGGGACCTATGTCGCGCGATACGACGAGCTCGTGGACGGCAAAGACCAGCCGATCGACGTCTCCAAGGTCGATGTCTCCATGGACGGGATCGAATTGCAGGATCGCGAGTTCATCGCGGCAATTCAGCAAAAGCGGGAACCCAATTCGAGCGTCGCCCAGGTTCTGCCGGCAATGCGTACTCTGGACCGGCTGGAAAAAAGCCTGAAGTAGCTGTGGTTGGCGAGTAGCCCATTTGAATTTTTGAAATGTCTCCAGCGGGCTCGTAGACGTGGGCTTTACGCCCGCGTTCAAACACAATTAAAGAATTCTTCCGAGGTATTGGACGCGGGCGTAAAGCCCACGGCTACGTGCATCGAGAAGATTTCGCCTCGTTTGGACAGTTCTGGTTGTTGGCGGACTCCCCTGTTACTTGAACAGAGTGGAAACGCTTTTTCCGGTATGGATGGCTTCGATAGCCTGTGCGAAAAGAGGCGCTACCGAGAGTACGGTGAGTTTGTCCATGCGCTTGCTCGGTGCGACCGGCACGGAATTGGTGACGATGATCGCTCGAATCAGCGGGGTGGACAGCCTCTCGATGGCGCGCCCGGAGAAGATGGGGTGGACTGCGGCGACTTCAACGGCGACAGCACCGTTCTCGATCGCGAACCGGGCGGCTTCCAGAGCGGTCGCCCCGCTGGCGATTTCATCGTCCACGATAAGCGCCGTTTTCCCGCGAACAGATCCAATCAGATGGACTGCCCTGGGTTGCTCGTCATTGCTTTCCCGCCGCTTGTCGACGATCGCCACAGGAAGGTTCAACCGATTCGCGTAACGTCCTATACCTTTAGCCTCGCCGATATCTCCGGCCAGCAAAACGTAATCCTTCAGGTTTCGTGTTGCGGCAAGGTGATCGCAAATAATGGGAGCGGCCAGCAATTGGTCCACGGGCACGCGGAAGAATCCCTGAACCTGCGGCGAGTGCAAATCCATAGTCAGGACCCGGTTTGCGCCAGCCGACTGCACCAGGTCCGCCATGAGGCGCGCCGTGATGGAGATGCGTGGCTGATCCTTCTTGTCGGACCGGACGTAAGGAAAGTAGGGCAGGACCGCAGTCACCCGCCGGGCGGACGCATGACGCAGCGCATCGATCGTAATCAACAGCTCGATGATGCCGTCGGAAACCGGCGCGCACGATGGTTGAATCACAAAGACATCGGCTTCGCGCACGTTGTCTTCGAGCTGAACCATCATGTTTTCATTGGAGAACCGGACGACCTGCGAACGGCCGACCGCGATTCCCAGATGGTCACAGATCTCACGAGCCAGTTCGGGGTGTGCCGAACCACTAAAAACAAGCATTCGATCGTTCATTGCGCCTCATTCCCTCCATCGAGCCATGACAATGTACGTAACCCCGATGGCACGATGCAACGGGTATCAACGGCGGCGGGAGCGAGTAGTGGATGCCCACTAAACAACGTTACGCCCTCGGGGCCAGACCGCAGCCTTACGTCTCCTTGGATCCGAGCCATTCGCGGTAAAGGAGGAAACACCATGGCTTCAACCCTGGCAACCATTGTCACCTCGGCTTGCGCCACAATAGCAACAGTGACGAAGAACATACTTGCCAGTATCTTCACTGGAATAATCGCTCTCACATGTAGTACCGATCAGTATTGAGTCTAAACATCGGAGGTCCCTTAATAAATTATCTGTTCATTCCGTCGGATGGTTCCATTTTTTCAGGTGCATCGGGAGCGGCTCGAAGTTATCCCTGTGAACAGATACTTTTCGAAACGCGTTTACGGAATCGTTCAACTGAGTGCGCGCGGGCTCTCGCCCAAGCTCGCGCCTCCACCGCAACTTTTAAGCGGAGCCTCCCGAAATTGTCACGGGCATAGTGGGATCAATGCTGGAGGATGCGCCGGGTACTATGCACCTGGCAGCGTGATCAGGGCGATGTCTGAATTGTCCTGGAGTCGATCAAAGATGATTTGTTTGCCGTCGGGAGAGACATCAAAGCCCGTGGTCGAGTAGCCTTGTTGCATTTGGGTCATTCGTCGCAATTGATTGGTCGCGAGGTCGAATAACCAGAAATCCTGTCGCCGAATATCGCCCAACAATAAGACGATCGCTTTACTGTTTGGCAGAAACCGGTAACGATCTCCTCCTCTAAGGGCGACGAGATCCGGCAATGGTCGTGGGGTGCCTTCGGGAGTCACGGCTCTGATGGGATACGTGCTCGAAGCAACGGGCTCCGCATAAACGATTAGACTTCCGTCGGGCGACCAAACTGGACTGTCGGCGACACCCTGTGTGATGCGCACCGGTTGTCCGCCATCGATGGGAACCTTGAAAAGACGGCTGCCATCTTGCTGAATGGCCGCCACTGCGATCCACTTGCCATCAGGCGACCAGGATGGCGTGCCCCGAATATCCAGTGACGGAGCCAAAACGCGGACTTCCGTGCCATCGGCATCCATCAAATAGAGCTTCAACCGGCCTTCTTTTCGAAATGCGAAACAAACCAGACGGCCATCGGCCGACACGGCGGCGCCGCCCATTACAGGCCCGGCACTGAGTTCCGACACCGCACCGTCCTTGGATTTCCAGAGTCCGTTTCCAGCGCCTTTCGACGAGAGATACAAGACATAATCTGCGCCGAAGCGTGGGGCGAGCGCTCGAGGCGTCGGTACTGAAAACTTTATGACCTCCGACTCTGTAGCGACGTGCCCCGATATCGGAACAGTCCATAGACTCGCACTGGGATTGGCCAGGGTAGCTACCAGGCGCCGGCCATCGCCGCTGGCGGCGATGGAAAGATACTGTTCCAAACCGAAGCTGACTCGGTGACTGATGCGGCGATCTACATCCACGGAATAGAGCCACGGACCGGACCCATCTTCCGCAGTTGCGGTGTAAAGCAATCGCCGATGATCGAGGAAAGCCAGATACCGGACCAACGCATTGTGATTCGTGATCCGTTCCGCTTGACCACCGGCTGAAGGAATACGCCAAATATCCATCAAGTCTGGAGGCAATCCCCGAATAATGTAAATAAAGCGGCCATCTGGCGACCACGTCGGAAAGTGGTTGTGGATCCCAGGCTCCCCAACGAAGATCTGTTTCGGATTGTTCCCGCCCGGATCGCTTACGAACATCGGGTCCCCGGGAGCGTTGCTGTGATACACGATCTGATTTCGATCGGGCGACCACGCCGGACTCAGTCCCCCAGGAAGAAAAGGTCGAGCGGCGCCACCCAGCGTAGGCACCACGGAGATGCCGGTTGTGATTCTGCTGGAAGCATCGAATCCGCCGGACCACACCCAAACTTGTGTTCCATCTCCAGAGAATCCGACCGAATTAATGTTCTGCAGGACCTCCGGCAGCCGGCCCTTAGTTAAGTTCACGAATGTACCGCTTCCGATCTGGCTGACCTAGGCATCAAACTTTCCCTCGTGGTCGGATTTGAAAACCACGAACTTTCCGTCCGCGGAAATAGCGGCTTCCAACTCAGTGAGTTCGAAGTCTGTGAGTCGCGTGAACTGCGCGTTCGCTCCGCGCGGTCGAGATACCAAATAGTGGCAAAAAACGCGATAGACAAGACAACGGCGGCCACGGCGTATAACCGCCATGGACGGCTCGCCGTTTTCTCACGGAGCGGCAGTGCCTGATCGGCCGGCCTGATTCTCTGGAGACGCTTCAAGTCGACGACCATTTCACGCATTGATTGATAGCGATCTGAAGGATCCTTCTCTGTCGCTTTCTCAACAATCACTCGAAGGTCGTAGGGCGTCTCCGGACGGAGCTTTGAAAGGGGTGGTGGGCAATCGTTAATGATCGCGTGAAGGATCTGGACATTGGAGTCGCCCGTAAAAGGCCGCTGGCCAGCAAGAATTTCGTAAAGTACGACTCCGAACGAGAAAACATCGGATCGGGCATCGGTGGTTCGGCCAGAGGCTTGCTCCGGAGACATATAGGCTGTCGTTCCCAGAAACTCTCCGGCGCGCGTTCGCCTCGCGACCGTGTCCGCAGGGCCCGTTTCCGCCTCCGTCTCGAGCAGCTTGGCCAGGCCGAAATCGACCAACTTCGCGTAGCCCTGCTTCGAAACGAGAATGTTTTCCGGTTTGATGTCACGATGGAGAATTCCACTTTGATGAGCACACGCGAGACCATCCGCAATTCCGGCGCAAACATCAACGATTTGGCGCACCGACGGTTTTTGGCGCCGCACCCATTCGCGCAACGTAAATCCGTCGATGAATTCCGTGACGAGGTATTGCTGGCCATCGACGCTGCCCGCTTCGTACACCGCAAGAATATTGGGGTGATTCAAAGAGGATGCACTTTCTGCTTCGAGCTGGAAGCGTCGCCGATGCTCTGCATCTCCAAGTTCCGAGGATATGAACTTGACCGCGACGGATCGGTTGAGGTTCAGATCGCGAGCACGATAAACCGTTCCCATGCCGCCTTCGCCTAACTTTTCTTCAATGCGATAGTGGGAAATCGTTTTGCCGATCATCTGTTGGAGGATTATATCGCCAAGAGCCCGGCTGGCGGCGATGCTGACATCGCGCAGCAGAAACGAGCTGGCTCCTGAATCGAAGGCCAGCAGCGCTTCTACCTCCCGGCGGGTGTCCTCGTCCACATTGTGCTCGACGAAGTACTGGGTGCGTCCTTCCGGAGACAGATCCGCGAGTTCGTGAAACAGTGTTTCGACTTCCACTCTCATCCGGCCATCTCCTTGTGCAGCCATGCTTGTGCCAGGCGAAGCTCGCGTCGAACTACATGCACGGACATCGACAAGACGGTAGCGGATTCCTCCGCTGTCATCCCGCCGAAATAACGCATTTCGATAAGCTGGACTTTCAGCGGATCCGTGCGCGCAAGCCGGCCCAGCGCGTCGTTCATGGTCAGCAGGGACTCATCGGGCTGCCGGCCCAGGTTCGGAATCTCGGCCAGTTCCACCTGTTGTAACGCGCCCCGCTTCTCGCTCATGCGGGCGCGAGCCAGGTCCACCAAGACCTGCCGCATCAGCCTGGATGCAATTCCATAAAAATGTGCCCGATTTTCATATGAGGGATGCCGGCCGCCTGCCAATCGCAGGAAAGCCTCGTGTACCAGGGCCGTGGTTTCGAGCGGGCGTTCTCGCCCTTCCCGCCTTAGATGTGCTGCCGCCAGTTTCTTCAGTTCGGCGTAAACCAGCGGGATCACAGTATCCAGGGCTTCCTGATCACCGTGGTGAACGCGTTGCAGCAGTTGCGTGATCTCCATGGCCGTTTTGCTACGTATACTACCGGAATCCAGCCATCAAAATATATCGTGGTGATCTTCTCTTTAATGCAGAGGGCGCGGCGATAGAGTCGTTCGGCTTCCCCGGCATTTCCGTTTGCCTGATGCAGCGCGGCGAGATTGTTCAGGTTAACCGCCACGTCGTAGTGCTCCGGGCCGGAAAGGCGTACGAAAACGGCTAAAGCATGACGGTAGAGCCGTTCGGCCTCGTCTCGCTTGCCCTGTGCGTCGAGAATTGTGGCAAGCGCCGCGAAGTCGGCGGCAACAGCAGGATGGTCGGGACCAAGCGCCTTCTCCCGGATAGCGACAGCGCGGCGACTAAAGATCTCGCCGCGCACGTACCTTCCCCGTGCATGCTCGAGCCCGCCAAGATTGTGATAGAGGCTGGCCAACTCCGCAACGTCCGGACTGTCGATCCTCCGGATTATGAGTAGGGCCCGGCGATAGTGCCAGCAGGCATCCGAAAAGCGGCCCATGCATTTGTAGAGAATGCCGATACTATTAAGGACCTTCGCCGGCTCCACGGTTACCGGCTGAAATGCTTGCGTCGAAAGCAGGAGAGCCCGCCTATAAAGCGCCTCGGCATTCCTATACCGGCCCTCCATCCGGCATCTTGCTGCTTGATGTTCAAGGGAATGCAGAAGCTTTTGCGGACTCGCCGGCGATGTCCTTTCGCTGAGTTTCTTCATATGCTCCTCGATAAGACTGGCAGACTTAACTGCTTCAACTCGTAATCGCCTAGTCCTCTAAATCGAGAACTAGCGTCTCATTGTGATTCGCCGCCAATTTGGGCGCCGTTCTCTCCTCAAGCTCTTCAAAGGTTTCTTCAACCACGTTTAACTTGACATGCTCCTCGATCACCTCAACCGATGGGTCTTTTGTCATAGAAAGCTCCTTTCTTTTTGACTGCTTACCTCTACCTGCGGAATTCCGATGGAAAATTAGCGCTTCATTCTTTTGAGGGCCATACCGCTCAGGCATGCTGTGGCACGAATGGATTTCCGATATTGACGCTGTTAAGTGATCCAGGTCGAGACGCTGCACGTTGCGGGTTCGGATGTTAATCGGTCTGCCCCTCCCTGCTTATTTCGACTATCCGCTCTAAGATCCCGGTAAGGACCTTCGATTTGCTCGATTGGTCGCTCGCAAAGAATAGAGCGCTAATTTCCCCTCGGAATTCCGCAGGTAGAGGTAGGCAGTGAAAAAGAAAGGAGCCTTCTATGACACCGGACCCATCCGTTGAGTTAAACGAGAAGCTTGTCGAGTTAAACGTGACGATGTCAAACCTCGCGTCTCGGCGGCGCCCGCGGCGTGATTACAGCCGACACGGAGAATTCAAGTCAAGTTGCGGCACAGGCAAAAAGTACATACGAAGGAGGACACAGACAATGAAGCGAACATTATTCTTCGGAATCCTCGTCGCGGTGCTCATGACGAGCGCCCCCAACGGGCAACTGACCGCACAGGCGCCAGTCACGACCGTCAGTGCCCTGACAGGACCTGCAGTGCTCGACGATTGGGGCAACCGATTCACGTCGCTCGGAGCATCGGTCCCCGAGGACGCCTTACGCACGCGAGTCCGCACCACCATCGTACAGTTAGCGATGTTCGACGCCGTGAACGCCGTGCTCGATGGGCCTTACCGGCCCTTCGCGTCGAAGCCTTTCTCGGTTCCAGGTGCATCACCGGAAGCTGCGGCGATCCGTGCAGCGTACATCGTCGCCCTCACCGAGTTTCCGACGCAAACTGCGACGATCCACAGCGCCTACAACACGTCGATCGCCGGCGTTCTCGCGAGCCCTAAAGCGATCGCCGATGGCATCGTGGTCGGCGAGGCCG
>QHXD01000275.1:4273-12386 GCA_003223895.1 Acidobacteriota bacterium | reverse complement strand
ACACCGGCTCCTGGGACAATGACTCGAGTTGAACAGAATGGCACCGGCGTGACTTACAGCGGAACCTGGTATCCAAACAACCTCGCCGGGCACAGCGGCTCTTCCGCCGTACTTGCTGCCGATAAAGGCTCACGAGCCACTTTCAGTTTCAATGGCACTGCCGTGAACTGGATTGCGTACCGCGATGAGTGGTCCGGTATCGCCAACGTCTATCTGGACGGGACGCTCAAAGGCCAGGTCGACACGTATGCCACACCATCCAAGGCGCAAGCGCAGGTGTATTCCATTTCCGGTCTCGCGTCAGGCAGCCACACGCTCGCGATTGAAGCCACGGGAACGAAGGGCGCCGCTTCCGGCGGTGCATGGGTTTGGGTGGATGCTTTCGACGTTGCCTCGGCAAGCGGATCGACTCCACCGGCAGTCACCACAACGCCCGTCGCAGGTGGAACGTCGGTGACCAGCAGCGGCGACCAGGCACTGGCCGTAGGCTCTGCAGTTGTCAACGGAGCGGGAGCAGCAGCCCCCTCCGGCATCGCGATCTTCAGCTATCGGTCCAACGGCGTACTCGTTTCCGAAGCCGGCGTACCGGCTTCGCGTTCTCTGCGGAGAGGCCGAATCTACGCCGAGGTGAACGGGCCTGTTAACACCGGCGTCGCTATAGCCAATCCGAATGATTCACAAGCGCACGTTTCGTTCTTCTTTACAGACGCCAATGGCACGAACACCGCGACAGGTACTGTTACGCTTGCGGCGCACGGACAGCTGGCGCGATTCCTGGATCAGAGCCCTTACAACGGTCCTCGGCCGCTGAATGGGACATTCACGTTCACATCAGATGTGCCGGTCTCGGCAATCGCTATCCGCGGTCTGACGAACGAACGTTCTGAATTTCTCATCACCACGCTTCCCGTCGCTGATCTCGATCAAACGACTCCGGCGACGATCTACTTTCCTCATTTCGCCGACGGGGGTGGCTGGACCACTCAGTTCATTCTCGTCAATTCTTCGGATGCGACGGCAACTGGAACCATCCGTTTCTTTGCACAGGGAACCGCGGGATCGACGGCAAACCCGCTGAATGTGAACATCGCAGGGCAGGCTGTCAATTCCACTACTTACTCGATACCGGCCCGCAGCTCTCAGAAATTTGTCACTCAGGGAAACTATTCGACTGTTCAAGCAGGCTCAGCTCAGGTGACGCCGGATGGGTCCAACTCAGCGCCGGTCGGCGTGGCGATCTTCTCAAACAAGCAGGGCGGTGTTACGGTCTCCGAAGCCGGTGTACCTTCGTCGGAGCTCGGAACGGCATTTCGTCTGTACGTCGAATCGGATAATGGCGGAATTCGGAGCGGCATCGCCGTCACGAACCCGTCCAACGCCGATGCACAGGTGCAGTTCGAACTCAGCCGTCTTGATGGCACATCGACCGGCTTCACCGGATCGGTGGTCGTGCCCGCGCACGGGCAGCGGGCCCTGTTCCTGGACGAAGTTCCGGGTATCACAGCTCTGCCGAACCCGTTCAAGGGCATTGTGCGAATCCATGCCGCCAACAATACGAATATCGCCGTCGTGGGTCTGCGCGGCCATGTCAACGAGCGCGGAGAGTTTCTCGTGACAACGACTCAACCGAGCAACGAAAGCCAGTCGACCGCCTCTTCTCTCGTTTTCCCGCACGTTGTGGATGGCGGCGGCTATACGACACAGTTCATCCTGTTCAGCGGAACTTCCGGCGAACCGGCAAGTGGTGCTCTGAACTTGTTCTCTCAGTCGGGTGGAGGCTTGACCTTCAACCTGAAGTAGAACCAAAGAAATCGGGGCGCGGGCTAAAGCCCGCGACTACAGTGCAGTATCACGGGTTCAAATGTAGTCGCGGGCTTTAGCCCGCGTCCCACTTATTTTTGTTACAAGAAGAGAACACCCGTACCACCCGCCATCTTGGCACCTACATTGCATGTCGGAGAGACTATGGTGCCGCGAGTCAAAGTCCTGAAGTTCGTCACCGCGTTTGCGGTTGGCGGAACCGAACGTCAATTCGTCCATTTAACCAGCGGGTTAGATCGATCCCGGTTTGACATCCAGATTGGATGCTTCCACCGATCCGGCCCCCTCCTTAACGAGATCAGTGCTCTCGACATTCCAATCTCGGAGTACCCGACAACCAGCTTTTACAGTTACGAGGCGGTCCGCGCCCAGCTCCGGCTGGCACAAACCATTCGCCGGGAACGCGTTCAGCTGGTTCATGCGTATGGCTCCTATCCGAACCTTTTTACTGTGCCTGCAGCAAGGCTTGCCCGAAATTGCGTATCCATTGCGTCTCTCCGCGACCTTGGGCTCTTCTCCGGTGGGAATAAACTCAAAGGCGCTGCGCAGAAGCTCGCTTTTTCGTTCGCGGATTGCGTTCTTGCGAACAGCAATGCGGCTCGAAACTGGCTCTTGAACCAGGGTGTAAAACAGGAGCGCGTTCACGTCATCCCAAATGGAATCAATGTTGCCAGGTTCAGCCCGGCGCCGGACGATTGCGATTTTCCGATTCGAAGAGAATTTAACATCGATCCGAAAGCGCCCCTGGTCACGCTGGTGTGTCGCACGGACCGGAACAAAGGCCTCGAGGGATTTATGGACGTGGTGCCGATCGTTGCGAACCGCTTTCCTGATGTTCGGTTCATGCTCGTCGGCGGCTCGCCATGCAATCCCTGTTACGAAATCGATATCAGGAATCTGGCGGCGCGCCGGAACCTGAATAACCGGCTGATTTTTACGGGCGAGCGCAGCGATGTGCCGGCGGTGTTGCAGGAATCAACCCTGTCGGTCCTCCCCTCATTAAGCGAAAGCTTCTCCAACTCGCTGCTGGAATCCATGGCCGCAGGCCTTCCCGTCGTCGCGACAAATGTGGGCGGCAACCCGGAAATCGTCCAGGACGGCGAAACGGGGCTCCTCGTTCCACCGCGAGATCCCGCCGCCATGGCGGATGCAATCATTCGGGTCTTGGAAGCTCCCGAAATGGCGAAACGATTCGGCGGAGCAGGCCGAGAGCGTGTCATGAAGCACTTTTCCCTCGAAACGGTCATACGACGGACCAGCGAACTCTACATGATGCTGCTCGAACGTCGAGGTTTTGTGAGGAATTATGTGCACGATTTACAGGTTATATAAATGTGCGAATGCCCTCCATCGATGGAAAGTTCCGTTGTTGCCCAAAGTGATTTTCTACCTCATGCGGTTCGGCTTCGGCGCCGTAGTGCCATATACCGCCTTGATCGGCCGGAACACCGTGTTTCAATGGGACGGGCTGGGCATCGTGATACACCACCGTGCTGTCATCGGTAAGGACTGCGATATCGGCCAAGGGGTAACCATCGGCGGCCGAAGCGGCTACAACAATGTCCCGACACTGGGTGATCACATTGTCGTTGGAGCAGGCGCCAAAATCCTTGGCCCCGTGAGAATCGGAGACTATGCCGTCATTGAAGCCAACGCGGTTGTAATTCACGATGTTCCGGCACACTCAGTGGTAGCCGGTGTTCCCGCTCGAATCAGCAAACAACCACCGGCAGAATTCATATGCCCCGATGAGGGATGGAGTCCGGTCCGGAAGAAGAACCGGTATTCCCACGTTGAACTCCATTACCACCGGTAGTGTCCTGTCCGACGCCCACCTCGCAGATTTATCGACCCTGCCGCTTGGCATGTGCGTTGCATAGATGTCAGCGACATTATGATCGAAGGCAAAGACATCATTTGTTTCAGCAACGATTGGGACGGCGACCCGCTCAGTAAAAAACACATCATGCAGCGGTTAGCGAAGCGCAACCGCATCCTGTGGGTCAATTCCCTTGGAAATCGTAATCCGACCGCGTCGGCCCAGGACTTCAAGCGGGTCCTGAAAAAGCTTAAAGACTTTGCGCGGGGATCCCGGCGAGTGGAAAACGGGATCCACGTCTTTTCACCCCTTGCGATTCCGTTTCACGGGAATGCCGCCGCGCGATGGATCAACCGGAGGGCGCTACGCTGGGCTTTACGCCGTGCTTGCCGCAAGCTCGGTTTCAGAAACCCGATCACCTGGACATTCGTGCCGGCTTCGGCCGATGTCGCTGGGGACCTCGGCGAGCGTACTCTGGTCTATCACTGCGTCGACGAAAATTCAGGTTTCACCGGAACGGACAAAACCGCCATTACCAACCTCGAGCGCCGGCTGATGGAGAAATCCGATTGTGTGATTGTTTCATCGAGCCCATTGCTCGAAACCAAACGCCAACACAACCAGAACACGTTTCTTGTGACACATGGTGTGGATGTTCCGCACTTTCGAATGGCCTGCGACCTTGAAACTGAAGTGCCCGAAGATGTCAAGACTCTGCGGCGCCCCGTGATCGGATTTTTCGGCTTGATCGCGGACTGGGTCGATCTGGATCTCATTCGATCTCTTGCCCACGCAAGGCCCGACTGGACTTTCGTCCTGATCGGCAAAGTCGTGACCGACACCAGGGCCCTGCAGAGTCTCAAGAACGTCCATTTTCTCGGTCAGAAACCCTATCAGTTGCTGCCGGCATACGCGAAAGGCTTCGACATCGCGATTCTGCCGTTTGTCATGAACGAACTCACGCTCGCGGCCAATCCGCTCAAACTGCGGGAGTACCTTGCGGCCGGCTTACCGGTTGTTTCGAGCGCGATACCGGAAGCTGAGAAATTGAAGCACGTTCTTCACGTTGCACGCGATAGAGCGCATTTCCTCGAGTTGATTCGGCAAATCATCGAGTCCGGGAAAACCGGTCCTCAAATTTCGATCTCACGGCAAATGGATTGTGAATCGTGGGATGAGAAAGTCGAAGAGTTGAGCCGAATCCTGAGGAACCTTCAGTGCGCGTAAAGATGCTGAAGTTCATTACGCTCTTTGCGGTTGGTGGAACCGAAAAGCAGTTTCTGTATTTGACGAAGGAACTGGACAGGTCGCGATTCGATATCCGTGTCGGATGTCTTGCTCGAAAGGGCGACTTCTTGAGAGACATCGAAGCGATGAACCTTCCGATTTCCGAATACAGCATCAGCAGCCTGTTTAGCTATGGGTCGTTGAGGCGGCAATGGACGCTGGCGCAAGACATCCGGCGAGACGGCATCCAGCTCGTTCATGCCTACGGTTTCTATCCGAATCTCTTCAGTATTCCCGCCGCGAGGTTTGCAGGACACTGCGTCACTGTCGCGTCGGTCCGCGACACCGGAGCGTTTTCCAATCGTAAGAAGATCAAGACCGTCACACAGAAGATGGCGTGTCAGCTCGCGGACTGCGTTATCGCCAACAGCGGGGCTGTGCGCGACTGGCTCGTCTCATTGGGAGTCGGGCCGGACCACATTCGCGTGATTCCTAATGGTATGCTTTTGCCGCCTCGCGCTGTATCGCGCAGGGATTTTCCAATTCGAAGACAGCTTGGCATTGATCCGTCGACTGCGCTCAACGCGGTTGTGTGACCTCAATGAAGGTAAGGGCCTGGAATATTTTCTCGAGGCGACGGTCATCGTCGGTAAGCAATTTCCAGCAGCACGTTTTCTCATAGTGGGAGACTCGATTATCGATGCCACGTACAGGCCCGAACTGGAGCGCAAGGCCCGAAGCTTTAACGTGGAGGACCGCGTCATCTTCACTGGTCACCGCAGTGACGTGCCAAAACTGCTCGAAGAGGTAAATCTATCCGTACTTCCATCGCTCAGCGAAGGGTTGTCGAATTCGCTCCTCGAGGCCATGGCGGCCGGTCTTCCAGTAGTTGCGACGAACGTGGGTGGGAATCCCGAGATCGTACAGGACGGCATAACCGGAATCCTTGTTCCTTCACGAGACTCGACCGCGTTGAGCGCTGCGATGATTCGGATATTGCAATCGCCCGCACTCGCACGGCAGTTCGGTGAGGCAGGCCGAGCCAGAGTCGCAGCGCATTTCTCGCTCGAGTCCACGGTACGTCAGACCGAAGACCTCTATCTGAATCTTCTGGACGACAGAGCGTGGCGGCACGCACGCGAAGTCCGGGCGTAACGTTGTATGTGCATCGCATACGATCTTTACAGACTCTCACACGATTTGCATCGGTCGCGGGTCCCTCTCTTGCCGTGGCTGATCTTCCGCTTCAGCCGCATCGCATTCAAAACAGTCCTTCCATATACGGCCTCGATTGGCCGAAACACCATACTGAATTGGAGCGGGCTCGGTGTTGTGATTCACGACCACGCTGTCATCGGCGAGAATTGTGTAATCGGCCACGATGTCACAATTGGCGGCCACGGCCATGACTACAGGGTTCCCGTCCTTGGTAATCGTGTTTTTGTGGGCGTCGGCGCCAAAATTATCGGCCCTGTAAAAATTGGTGACAACACTACGATCGGCGCAAACGCCGTGGTCATGGAAGATGTTCCCGCTAATGCTATCGTGGCCGGTATCCCTGCCCGCATCATCAGATATAAAGAGACTTAGCCCCCTTTCATTTTTGGCTCCGGAACTGCACCACCCAGACAAGGGAACTCATAAGATGGGGGCGAGTTATGCAAAGAACATTTAGAACTCCAACCTGGCTGGCGGCAACGGTTCTGGCCCTGGCATTGGCCGTTGGAGGGGTTACAGGTTCGATAGTTCAAAGCAATACGCAACAGCCGAACTATACAGTCACGTCCGGCAATCGAACTCACGTCGGGCTGGATCAGGGATTTTCGCCCGTCGTAAAGAGCGCGGCTCCGGCGATCGTGAACATTTCCAGTTCCAAAGTCGTAAAAGCACCGGAAATCGGGCCCGACTCGCCGTTGAATGATCCGTTTCTGCGGCGATTTTTTGGCGAGAATTTCATGCGCCAATATCGAGTGCCGAAGGAGCGGCGCGAGCACAGCCTCGGATCGGGAGTCATCGTCAATCCCAACGGTTACATTGTGACGAACAATCACGTCATCGAAGGCGCAACCGATGTGAAGGTAGCGCTCTCCGATAACACCGAACTGACTGCGAAGATCGTGGGCTCAGATCCGGGTAGTGATATCGCCATTTTGAAAATCGACCGTGACCATCTTACGGCGTTGCCTTTTGCCGATTCATCTAACGTTCAGGTTGGCGACATCGCCCTGGCGATGGGAAACCCGTTCGGTATCGGCAGGACCGTAACCATGGGAATTGTCAGCGCGAAGGGCGTCGGCGGATTGGGCATCGAAGATTACGAGGACTTCATCCAGACCGACGCGTCCATTAACCCCGGAAATTCGGGCGGCGGGCTAGTGAATCTCCGCGGCGAATTGATCGGTGTAAATACTGCCATATTGAGTCCGAGCGGCGGCAACCTGGGAATCGGTTTCGCTGTTCCCAGCAATATGGTCCGGGAGACCATGGACCAGATTATTAAAACCGGCAAGGTCACGCGCGGATACCTGGGCGTCGGCATTCAGAATGTAACGCCGGAACTCGCTTCCGCTCTTAAACTCGGCGACCGCAAAGGGGCGCTGGTGGGCGATGTCGATCCGGATGGCCCCGCCGCACGCGCCGGACTGCAGCAAGGTGACCTCATCATTGAAGCGAACGGAAAGCCGATCGAGGACAGCCGAGAGTTGCGGCTCCTGATCAGCTCATCGGCGCCAGGTACACAGTTCAACCTTCGCGTTCTTCACGACGGACAGCCACGCAACGTGACTGTCACTCTCGGCGAGCTTCCTGTAAAAGAAGCCAGTACAGGCCTACGTGAAAAATCCTCATCTGGGGAAAAAGACTCAACGCATTTCGGCATCGGCGTTGCCGACATCACGCCGGATATCGCCTCGCAACTGGACCTGCCGGCAAATACCAAAGGCGTCGTGGTCGCTGAAGTCGAGGACGGAAGCCCCGCGGCGGAAGCTGGACTGATGGCCGGCGACATCATCAAGGAGGTCGATCGGCAGCCGGTTCGCAATGTCGCGGAATTCAGGTCTCAGCTTGCAAAACGCGGCAAGGATCCGCTGCTGCTTCTCGTCAGCCGGGAAGGCCATACGGTATTCGTAGCCGTGAAGCCGCGATAACCAGCCGCGAATTACGCCAATCACGCGAATGGGGCGCAAACAAATTCTTTGATGCGCCCCATTCGCGTGATTGGCGTAATTCGCGGCCAGTTTCAGACAG
>QHXD01000275.1:0-4115 GCA_003223895.1 Acidobacteriota bacterium | reverse complement strand
AGTCGATCGTAACTTGTTTTCGGGCGCTGCGAGTTCTTCACGTAACCAGAGACAACTTTCTTCAATACCACCGGGCTCAGGTACTTCTCGCCCTTTTGCACGGTTTCTATCGCGTACAAAAGCTGAGACGCAGGAGCATCCTTGAGGATATAGCCGGACGCGCCGGCTTCCAGACACCGCGCCACCAGCTCCTCTTCGTCGTGCATGGTGAGGATCAGCACCTTCACGGAACTGTCGAACTCGTGCACCCGGCGTGTCGCATCGAAACCGTTCATATCCGGCATGGACACGTCCATCAAAAGCACGTCCGGCCTGAACTCCTTTACGAGTTCAACCGCCTGCCGCCCGTCACGCGCTTCACCAACGATTTCCAGGGAGGGCTGATTACGTAGAATAGCCTTGATACCTTCTACAAAGAGGGTATGGTCATCGCAAACTACTATCCGCATTTTATTATTCACACTATAGATAAGGATACAGCCGGGTCGTGCAAGTTCAAATCCAAATCCAGGGTAGCCACCCAACTTACGCAAACAGTTGAAGTTACATCGCCAGCTCAATCCAAAATCGGCTGCCCCGGCCCGGAGTGGATTCCACTCCGACCCTCCCGCCCATCAGTTCGACTGCCTTTCGAACCGAAGGCAATCCGAGGCCGATTCCAGGAAACTGTTCGTCCGAATAGATCCTGACAAACGGCAGGAAAATGCGTTGCTGATCTTCCTGGGAGATACCGACTCCGTTGTCGTTGATCTCGATACGGCAAATGTCGTGCTTCACCGAAGCCGACACCGTGATCTCCGGTTGCACGCCTTCCGGGACGAACTTGATGGCATTCGAGAGGAGATTCGTCAGCGCGATTTTGAGCAGCGTCGGATCGGCCTGAACTGTGCCCGCCTTTCCTTTCAAGTGAATATTGGCGTGCCGATTCCGGATCTCCCCCTGCAGGTTACGGATGCATGTCTCGATGTAAGTGCGAAGATCGAGCGGCTCATAGCGCACTTCACCGCGTCCAAGCCGTGAAAAATTCAAAAGTGAATCGATGAGCTCGCGCATTTCCTGAGCGGCCCAGCGGATACGATCGAGATCCTGCTTTCCTCGCTCCGAAAGACCGCCATCCTCGAAAATCGCTTCGGTAAACATCGTCACCGCGCGGACCGATGCACGGAGATCGTGCGACATGGCTTGAATGAAAGCTTCCAGGTCTTCGTTGCGCAGTTTCAACTCGAGCGAGATTCGGCGAGCGCGCAGAAGAATCTCGACTCGGGACTGAAGTTCAGCCTTTGTGACCGGCGTCGTGATCGATTCGTCGACGAACTGCCACAGATTCGGCATTTTTGACCACACGTCGCGGCGGGGCGTGAGGAGGAGCACGGGCAGGATTCCGGGTTGTTCAGCGTCTCTGCGCGTCTCGAGTTCGGCCCTGAATCGATCAAGACTTGGTCCATCGACAATGCAGAGATCGAAAGCTTCTTCCAGCGGCTCACCCGGCGCGTGCTCGCCGAGGGAATGATAGGCCGCTAGGAATGTACTCACCAGGTGCCGGTTCTCATTACTTTCGAGGATCAGGATAATCCGTGCCATATCATGCAGCGCTGCCTGGAATTTGGATTCCCTGGCCGGATATGCGCATCGGGTGAACCCCCGGGCGAAAATCGGAGCCGCGGAACTTCGTGATGGAAATGCTGCGGCCTTCAGGACCGAATGCAAGTTCGATGACGCCATCGACGTCTCGCAAGGATTCACGATCATCACAAGCGATGAGCAAGGTCGCCCCATGCTGCGTGGCGAACCGGAAGAACGACTGAACCAGGCGCTGGTGTTGAAACGCATCGTTCGCGAGCCGCCGGAAATGGTCGAAGCCGTCGACGAAGATGCGTTTGGGATCCTTTTGCTGGATCGTTTTCGCAATTTCCTGCGTCAGGGGCTCGCGTTCCACCTCGGCGGGCGAGAAGATATCGTAGCTTTGGCTTTCGGAGAAAGTCTCCGCGGCCGGCGTGAGATCGAGTATCGAAACCCCATCGATGTTCAAGCCCACGCTCGACGCATCTGTTCTGATGTTGGCCTCAGTTTGACCGAGAGAGATCAAGAGAGACTTTTCTCGTGCAGGGGTGCCTGCAGCAAGAAAGTGGAGCCCGAACGTGGTCTTGCCCGCGCCAGGCTGCCCATGCACAAGATAGACACGCCCCGGCAAAAAGCCGCCATGAAGAATTTGATCCAGCCCTTGAATGCCTGTCGAAACCCGCATAGTTCCTCTAAGCCGCTAAGGCTGCGTCATGCCCTCACTAATTCGCGGTCGCTGCCATAGCGCTCAACTTGTTCCCGATCTTCTGCCTCACCTCATATAGCTTCCCCGGATCGCGTTCGAATGTGAACGCGTTTGTGACGAGGCTATTGACATACTCGGCCGCCATGGCCGGCCCCCCCATGCGGGACAGCAACGTGAGGTATTCGTAATCTTCCAGACCTTCGCGAATGAGCTTGAGCCGAATACTCTCAATCGGAATATCCGTCTTGCCGCCGATGTTCCGCGGCCGGCCGGGATAAACGAGCGTTCCGTCGCCGTTTCCACCGAACAGGTAAACGTCGGTCCACGCATCGTGGTTGTGGCTGTAAGCTTCGTTGATGTTGTAGTAAAGCTCACCTTTGATGTCATATTTCCAGGCCAGCCACGGCATCACGCGATTGGCGACGCCGCTATAATCGATCATATAACCGGGCCAGCCTCGAAAGTACTCCCCACCAACACCGGAGCATCCATGACTGGCACATGACTGGTACCACCACAAATTGGCCCTTCTTTCCGCCATCCTGTCGCAAAAGTCATCGAATCCCGGTTTTGGCACCAGGCAGTTCACGAGAGGCGTCCAGATGTTGATGACATCGTTCCACTCTGTCCGCGGCGCAGTCGTAACCAGGTTCTTCAGTTCAATGTCCGCGTTATGGACGAGGCGCCCCTGACGGACCATGTCGTCGAATTGGTCCGGTTTAGGCTCATCCACGAGATAATTGAAAAGCCGATTGAACCATCCTTTCTCGCGAAAATGCTTCGCATAGGCGCGCCAATAAAGAACCTTCTGCTCATCCGTCTGGGCTGCCATACTCTTGCGCAGATCTATCGACGTTGCCTTTGCTCCAGAAAGCGGTTCGGATCGAGTTAGCGCGGTACCGTCCAGAAACGGACCGACCTCTGCGTCGTAATCCTTCCAATCGATATCGACATTACGGCCATTGAACTCAACCAGCGGCGGAATCATCGAGCCACCGTGAAGACTTAGCCTGTGCCACAATGCCGCCTTGGTGTAGAGATATGTCAAGCGTCGCACGTCCCCGTCCGTCGTGTACTTTCCTGCATGTTGACGCAACGCGCCGTGACCGTTGAATCCGAAGCTGTTCGGCAGGCTGGAGGTTGACGGCAAGGCGAAATTCCACACGTCGAGCGTTACCGGAAGGGTGACATCCCGCTTTTCGTTGATCCACACCGTCGCGTTGCCGCGATAAGTTCCGGGACGCGTCGAGGGGGGAACGTACACTTCGACCCAGATCGGCTGGTTGCGCTTGTCCAGCAGACGGAACGGAAACGCATTTCGCTTCTCCCCGATATATCGATCCACGCGCGGAATCAAAGCATCGGGCCACTCGCCGGCAGTGCCTTCGATTGATGAAGGCTTCGGCAGATTCATCAAACGCTCGAAGTAAATTGTGATGTTGCTGCGGGATAGAACCGCGCCGCCAGGTCCCGAAAGATCCGAGATTTCCAGGTCGACGCTCTCGACCTGCTGGGAATCCGCTCGAAAGACAACCTGAAACGACTCAAATTCATTTCGGGCAGCAGAGATTTGCACGGAGTCCTTCAGTTTTTCCGGCGGCGCGTCATACGGTCTGACTTTGTCGAGCGCGTGCGTCGTCCACCAGACGATCGTCGGCGCCGGCGGCCGGAGTCCCGCAAATACGAGGGGCACCGCAGCTACGGTGAGGATGAGCCATCGATGCATGAAGTCCTCAGCTTGCCCACGGCCGGCAGAGCGATTGTTTCACGGCAATAGACAGTTCCTGGACGAACGTCAAGTTTCCGGTTGATGGAATGACCATGTTGTTGCCGCGAACCGTGAACTGGC
>QHXD01000311.1 GCA_003223895.1 Acidobacteriota bacterium | reverse complement strand
GCAAATTCCAGTGTTCGCCCGAAGAGTCGTCGTTATTTGGATTGGCTCAGCAGCATGGCTGGCGTGGCCCCATCGGCGGAACGGTCGAGTGGCCTCATCCTTCCCTGATCCTGCCGTGAAGATTCTGGCGATCCGCTTTGCGCGGCTCGGAGATGTCATCCTTTTGCTGCCCGCGTTGCGTTCGTTGAAAGCCGCGTTTCCCGATGCCCGGCTGACATTCCTGACAGGACACCGATGTGCGCCACTCGCGAATCTCTGTCCCCAGATAGACGAAGTGATCGCAGTGGATCGGGTTGCGATGCGTGATGGGCCTGTGTGGCGCGCATTGAGAAAGATGGCCGGTCTGGTTCGTGAGATTCGGGGGAACCGGTTTGACATTGTCGTCGATTTTCACAGTTTTCGTGAGACGAACTTGCTCACGTGGGTATCCGGAGCGCCTGTGCGAGTGGGCATGAAGAGATACAACGCGCCGTATCTCTCCTTCTGTTTCAACAGGCCACCGGTCGTGGAGGATAAGAGCCTTCACGTGGCGGAGATGTTTCACAGGGTGGTAAAGAGTGTCGTGAATGAGCCCTCACCGGACACTGCGAAGCTGGTTATTCCAGACGATCTTCGAACCTGGGCCGGGCAAAATTTGCCTGCTGGGCCGAAGATCGCTCTGTACGCTGATGCGCCGGTTGGGGATAGGGTATGGCCGCCGGAGCGCTTTGCCAGCGTGGCGGATTTTGCAGTTGAGCGGCTTGGGGCGACGGTGCTGGTGTTTTCGGGAGAAGAAGGAAGCGGGCTGGCGGAGCGCGTCCGGAAGGCAAGCAGAATTCCAGCGCGAATGCTCACTTTCACGAGTGTCACGATTCCGGAGCTTGCAGCGTTGATTGCGTCAACGCAGCTGCTCGTCAGCAACGATACGGGGCCGATGCATCTCGGTCCTGCGCTCGGCGTTCCGACTCTGGGCCTCTTCAGTGTGGGCCACCCGGAACATTTTCGTCCGACAGGTCCAGCGGACCGTTTTCTACGCGCAAATCCAATTGATGGGATTTCAGTGGCTGCGGTGATCGAAGCGGTCGATCAGATGTGGGCTATTGCTGATCCAGGTCTTCAACGCTGATTTTAAGCGACCTGAGGAACTTCAAATCCTGCGCTGTTACTTTGAGTTTCATTTCACCACTCTTAAGACCGTTCGCGGTAACCTCTTCAGTGCCATCGGTCTTGGAACGCTTGTTGAAACCAATCGTGGCTTCCAGCACAAGAAAGACATCGTAGCCGGCATTCCTAACGTTTTGGATAGCCTCACTAATGTCTTCGGATTCGGAGAGGGCGTCGTTTATCGCCGCGCCGAGTTCTTTCATCAGTTGCTTTAGATTGTCATCCAATTGCAAACCGTCCTCCTCGTTGGCGACAAACGGTTCTTAAGATCATCCTACGCACAATGGTTTAATTTGGTCAATTCACAATTTAGCCGAGTCGGTTTTTCTGTCATGATGTTACGCTACCGTCTCAGCGATCAGGTCCCTAATCGCACTTGTTGATGAGCACGTTAGTAGCCGTTAATATGCTCCTTGACCTGCCATGATCGAAAAATTCAAAATTGCTTTCGCGGATTTTCTGCATTCACTCCATCGGTTTTGGCTCGAGGTGATCGGCGGAGTTTTTCTCGCCCTTGGCGTTGTATTCACCTTCTCTGCTATTAAGGAATATAGAGAATATTTGAAGACACCGGAGAACGGCATTCTCAGTGTTGGCCTCACGGTTTTCTTTTCGTTCCTGATGCTCTTATTTGCTCTCGAAAGCTTTTGGAAATCCAGGAAGCCCCGGTAGTGAGCTCCAAGTACAAATCCCACACGGACCCGGAGTTGGTCGCCATGTGTCTGAGAGGAGACGCACAGGCGTGGGAAGCGCTCATCATGAGGTATCGAAGACTGGTCTATTCCGTTCCGGTTCGCTTCGGCTTCACCTCAGCGGATGCCGCCGACGTTTTCCAGGCTGTGTGTCTCAAGCTGATTGAGCATCTTCACGAGCTGAAGGACGAAACAAAGGTCAGTGCCTGGCTCATCACCACCACGACCCGGCAGTGCATTCACGTGAAATCATTAAAGCACAGGGAAACAGGTGCCGATGACGAGTTCGAGGAACCAGCGGACCCCGGCGAAAATCTCGAAGATTTGCGCATCATGACTGAGACTCAACAGACGATCCGCGACGCTGTCGAGCAATTGTCAGGGCGCTGCCGGGACCTTATCGAAATGCTATACTTCGACCAGCGATCATTATCGTACGAGGAAATCAGCCAGAAGATGGGTATGCCCGTGGCGAGTATCGGCCCGACACGAGCACGATGCCTCGACAAATTGCGGACGCAGTTGCGCCGCCGAGGGATTAAGTGAGGAAAAGTTTTTGTATTTTTGCCAATCACTTAGCCCTCAATATAGTCTGGATCAGAAGAGTTTTGTTATAAGCAATCGAACGAGGGAGCGAAGATGCGACACGTAAATATCGAAAACTTAATCAATTACATGGACGGACAGACCTTAGATGTCGAGAAATCGACACTGGAAAGCCATTTGACCAACTGTGGGGAATGCGCGGAGTTAAAGCAGGAATTTCAAGCTTTTATGGTTCGACTTCAGGAAGACGCTTCCTTTGAACCTCCTGCCGAGTTGGTCCAGTGGGGTGTGAATTTGTTCCAGCCTGTCATGCAGCCCAAGGTCGGCGGCGTTCGCAGGATGATTGCCTCTCTCATATTTGACACCTTTGATCAGCCGGCAATGGCTGGTGTTCGGCGCGTTGGCGCGCCCCCGCGGCAACTCCTGTTCCGTGCGGGAGATGTGGACGTGGACGTCAAGATTGAGTCGATGGAAGCCAATGACCGTATAACACTTGTCGGACAGGTATTGTCTAACGCTGCGAAATTCTTCGATAATACTCCAGTGAAGCTGGAGTCCCACGGAATCGTCCGTTACCGGACCAGAACTAACGTGGTCGGTGAGTTCTCGTTCGACGAGGTCCCGAAGGATACCTATCATCTTTCGGTGGATTTGCCTGAAGGGCAGATCACGCTCTTCTGCGTGCACCGCGGTAACTCCTAGATACAAACAATCGGAAATTATTTCCGAATACGTGCAGGAAGCGAGCCCACGTAGGAAGCGCTGGAATCGTGACCGTTACGAATCCCGAGGAGTATCTGGCCGCGCTGGCCCAGATCCGGGATGCTGCCCAGCAACGGGCCTTCATCTCGAACACTGAAGGCTCGTCCAGCCAGGCTCTCATCGAAGCCATCTCCGGCAGAATCCGAGAACTCCTTCCGCGTGACCCGGATCTGGCGCAGATCCTGGCCGAAACCAACCTCTATATCGCCTCGTTGATCGACACTCCACTGGCCTGGGCCTATGCCAGCCGGTCCAAGGGTCAGATTCTCTACACCATGCGGAAATCCGCCGACGCGGAGTCGTTCTTCGGCCGCGCCATCGAGCTCTTCGAGAAGGCGGGTTTGAGCGGCGAAGTTGGGCGTACTCTGGTTGCCCAGATAGACAACCTGATGTATCTCAGCCGGTATACCGAGGCCCATGGCCTCGCCGAGCGTGCGCGCTCCTCGCTCGAGAAAGCGAACGATACTCCATACCTTTCCAACCTGGAAATCGCCCTGGGCAATCTGTACTACCGCTTGAATCGCTACAACGATTCGCTCACCCATTACGATCGCGCTCAGAAAGCCCTCGAAAACACCGACAACTATCTCGCGATCGCCGCGATCAGCCTGAATCGTGCTTACGTCCTTACAGAGATGAATCGTTTTGATGAGGCGGTGCAATGCTTCGAAATCACCAAGCGGCACTGCGAGCGCCACGGCATGGTGCTGTGGGCAGCTATAGCCGAGCGCGCCACCTCACACATGCATTACATGCGGGGGAATTACTCGACCGCTTTGCGCATCCTGGAACAGGTGCGCCGCAAACACGAAGAACTCGACGATGCGCGCCGCGTCGGCCTGTGCGACATGGATCGCGCAGAAATCTACCTCGAACTGAATCTCTTCGATGACGCTGCGAAGATCTCGGCCCGGGCTTTCGAAACTTTCGACCGGCTCGGGAATCGATATGAAGCCGCAAAGTGTCTGACTTACGTGGGAATCGCCGAGTTCAAGCTGCTCAATGACAAGGACGCCGAGAAAGCTCTGGTTTCCGCTCGAGAGATCTTCATCAAGGAGGGAAACGAAGTATGGGTGGCGGTCCTCGACCTCTGGCATGCCCAGCTTCTGATTCGTCAGCAGCAATTTTCAGCCGCACAGGAACTGGCGCAACACTCCGCTGAGATTTTCGAGAAACAACAGGTGCCCGTGCAGGCGGCGAATGCGCGTGTGCTATCGGCTCAAAGCTGGCAGGAACTGGCAGAGACGGCATCGGCGCTGGAAGAGGCGCAAAAGGCACTCAGTGAAATCGAGGGTTACCACGCGCCCTGGGTTTCCTATCAGTGCTACAACACGCTGGGCCGCCTGAAGGAGCTGAACGGGGAACTCCAGGAAGCCGAGCAGCTCTACATGAAAGCCATCGAAGAGATAGAATCCTTACGCGGAAATATCCGGCTCGACGAAATGCGAATGTCCTTTGGCAGGGACAAGTATCAGGTCTACGAAAACATCGTTAACCTGAAACTGACGAGGGGGGATTTGCGTGCCGCCTTTCAATTTGTGGAACGCTCGAAGTCCCGCACTCTGATCGATCTCCTCGAAAAGAATCTCGAAACGGTATGGGACACAGGAGCCGAGGAATCACCGCGACTGCAGCGCATCCGCAAGATTCGTGAAGAACTCAACATCTTCTATAGCCGCTTGAACGAAGTCGGAGCCACCGCACGGACTGCCCTGGCGGACAATGCCACCAAAGAAGAAATCATCCGCCGCGAGCAGGAATTGATCGAACTGCTGAGGGAACTCGGTTCGGAAAGATCAGGATGGGCCACCTTGCAAAGCATGCAGCTTCCTGAAGTCGAAGAAGTACAGGCGATGTTGCTGCCGGATGAAGTACTGGTGGAGTACTACTCGATCGGTGATCGATTTCACGCATTCATCGTTGGGCACGATAGCTTTGATGTGGTGCCAAACCTTACGACCACGGCCGCGGTTCGAACTTCTCTTAAGGGTCTCACGTTTCAGCTCTCCAAGTTTCATTTGCAGCCGGCGTACGTCCAGTCGCATTCCGATCCGAGCTGTACAAACAATTGATCGAGCCTATCAAGGAGATAATCAAACAGCGATCGTTGATCATCGTGCCGCACCATTCACTCCATTACATCCCGTTTCAGGCGTTATACGACGGCGAGAAGTACCTCGTGGATTCGCACGCCATTGGATACAGCGCCAGCGCGTCAGTTCTGAAAATCTGCCGCGAACGTAAAATTCAGAAGACGGCCGAAGACCTTGTTCTCGCGGTTGCCGACGAGATGACGCCTTACATCAACGAGGAGGTGGAGGCGTTGCGTGAGCTGCTTCCGAAAGCTCGCGTTTTTGTTGGAAGTGAAGCTCGGGAAGACAAGCTGCGGGAATATGGCCCGTCCGCCGGAAAGATTCACATCGCGGCCCACGGCATTTTTCGAGCGGACAATCCGATGTTTTCTTCGCTTCGCCTTGGCGACAGCTGGCTGAATCTCTTCGACATCTTCAATCTGCAGCTTGGCGCCGAACTCACGACCCTGAGCGCCTGCGAGACGGGAATGAGCGCCGTCTGGGAAGGCGACGAGTTGTTGGGATTGGCACGCGGCTTTCTTTACGCCGGAACGCCGTCACTGGTCGTCAGTCTGTGGACAGTGAACGACCGGTCCACCGCCCAGCTCATGCGCCGCTTCTATGAGGGCCTGCAGAAAGGTCTTTCAAAGCCCCGCGCACTTCAGGAGGCCGTGGTTGAAGTGAAAGCCGCGTTCCCGCATCCTTACTATTGGGCGCCGTTCATTCTGATGGGCAAATCGTAATTCGGGGACAGACGCATAAATCACCCAATTACGAATGAACGACCGTTTAGACCGTAATTGGGTGATTTATGCGTCTGTCCCCGAATTACTGGTCCGCGTTCTGTTAATCTAGACTCTATGCGCGAGTTGTTTTACCGCCCGGATGCATCGCGGCAAGACGATATCGGCCAACCTGGCGAATTCCCCTACACGCGCGGCATTCAGCCGACCATGTATCGAGGACGGCTGTGGACAATGCGCCAGTATGCGGGCTTCGGATCGGCTGCAGAGACGAACCGGCGGTTCAAGTATCTCCTGGAGAACGGCCAGACGGGCCTGTCGGTCGCTTTTGATCTACCCACTCAGATGGGAATGGATTCCGACCATCCGCTTGCGCAAGGCGAGGTCGGTAAAGTCGGCGTCGCCATCAGCACACTGCATGACATGGAGGAAGTGTTCGCGGGCATTCCCCTCGATCGTGTTTCCACGTCCATGACGATCAATGCGACGGCGGCCATACTTCTGGCCATGTATATCGCTGTCGGGCGCAGGCAAGGTGTTTCGCCCAGACTGATAAACGGAACGATTCAGAACGACATCCTCAAGGAATACGTCGCCCGGGGACTTTACATTTACCCGCCACGATTTTCGCTGCGGTTAATTACGGACATCTTTGCTTATTGCCAGCAGGAAGTTCCGAACTGGAACACGATTTCAATCAGCGGCTATCACATTCGCGAAGCCGGCTCGACGGCAGTTCAGGAACTCGCCTTTACGTTCGCCAATGCGATCACTTATGTTCAGGCCGCGCTCGACCGCGGGCTGGACATCGATTCATTCGCGCCTCGACTCTCCTTCTTCTTCGACACGCACAACGACTTTCTCGGTGAAATCGCCAAGTTCCGGGCGGCCCGGCGGATCTGGGCAAAGATTGCCCGGGACCGGTTTGGCGCGAAGAATCCTCGATCCCTGATGCTTCGCTTTCATGCGCAGACCGCAGGTTCGTCTCTGACGGCGCAGCAGCCGGATAACAATGTCGTCCGCGTGGCTATTCAGGCGCTGGCCGCAATTCTGGGCGGAGCCCAGTCCCTCCACACGAACTCAAAGGACGAAGCGCTGGCCATTCCTACCGCTGATGCGGCGCGACTTGCTTTGCGCACGCAACAGA
>QHXD01000310.1:3929-14663 GCA_003223895.1 Acidobacteriota bacterium | reverse complement strand
CCGCAGTCGATGAGATTCTCCTGGGTTCGACGCGAATCCACTATGTCACCATTCCGCACTTCCCGGTTCCAAGAGTCCCCGGACACCGCGGCCAGGTTGTTTTCGGGAAGGTTGGAAAACTTTCAGTCGTGGTCTTCGAAGGACGCGTTCACTACTACGAAGGCAACACGATGGAGGAAGTGTCGTTCTGTTCCAGAGTCATTGGCCGGCTCGGCGCACACACGTTGATCCTGACTAATGCATCCGGTGCGATCAATCCGCAGTTCGCGCGGGGACACATCATGGTTATCACGGATCACATTAATCTCATGGGCGCCAATCCGTTGAGCGGTCCGAACGAAGACCGCTGGGGGCCACGTTTCGTCGATCAGACCGACGTTTACGATCCAGCGCTGCGTAAAAAGCTCAAGGAAGCCGGCGAATACTGCGGCCTTCAGCTATGTGAAGGTATTTACGCTGCGATGTCCGGCCCAACATATGAGACGCCCGCCGAAATCCGATATCTTCAGGCGATCGGCGCGGATGCTGTGGGCATGTCCACCGTTCCCGAAGCAATCATAGCGCGGCACATGGGGATGAGGATCGCCGGACTCTCGATGCTGGCCAATCTTGCGGCCGGAATCTCCGGGAAATCCATCAACCACGATGAAGTGCTGAATACCGCAATGACGATGAACGCCGACCTCGCAATGCTCCTCCAGCGTTTCTTCGATAGCTATGCATCCTGACCTCATCGCCAGGGCGGCTGCGGCGCGCGAAAACGCCGTCGCGCCCTATTCCAGGTTCAAAGTAGGCGCTGCGCTGGAGACAAAAGACGGCCGGATTTTCACGGGATGCAATATCGAAAGCGCGTCTTTCGGGCTGACCGTCTGCGCCGAACGGGTAGCCCTATGGAAAGCGCTGAGCGAGACCGACGCATCTGTTCCGGCGTCGCCCTGCGGCGCATGCCGGCAATTGTTGTGGGAATACTGCGGGGACATTGCGGTCCACCTTCACTCAACTCAAGGCCTGGACAAGGAACATCAGCTTTCAACCTTGCTTCCGCACCCGTTTGACGCGACCAGTTTGTGAAATGGGGACAAACGCGGGCTAAAGCCCGCGACTACATTCAGGCCGCAACATTGTGCCCAATGTAGTCTCGGGCTTCAGCCCGCGTTACGGCTTCACCACGCCGATGTACGGGAGGTTGCGATACCGCTGGCGGAAATCGAGGCCGTAGCCGACAACGAACTTGTCGGGGATTTCGAAGCCGACGTACTTCAGATCGACCTCGATGATCCGGCGCGCTCTTCGATCGAGCAGCGTGCAAACTTCCAGCGATTTCGGGTTGCGGCCTCCGAGCGTGCGAAGCAGATACTTCAGCGTGAATCCCGTATCGATGATGTCCTCGAGGACCAGCACGTCCTTGCCCGCAATATTTTCCTCGAGATCTTTCGTGATGCGGACCACGCCCTCACTGTTTTCGCCGTAACTCGAAATCGACAGAAAGTCCATCGAGAGGGGCAGGTCGATCTGACGCGCGAGATCGGTCGCAAAAAAGACCGAACCGCGGAGAATGGAAATGAGAACCAGCTGCCGGCCCGCGTAATCGGAAGAAATCTGGCGGCCAAGGTCCTGGACCCGCGTTCGAATCTGCCCTTCGGTGAAAAGAACTTCTACGACATCGTCCGGCACGAGGCCCATCTTACCCCAGCCGTTCACTAATCACTAATGTCCACTGCCCAATGGTGAATTTGCCAATCAATCGTTGCGCATTGGCAAATTCACCATTGGGCAGTGGACATTAGTGATTAGTGATTTAGAAGAGGGACAACCCGCCCCGCAAACAGACCCATTGACACGAAGTGTCCGAGTGCTACACTAAATTCAGGGTCCCGATTGGACCGCGTTTCTGTCAGAGTCGAACTCAGTTATGCAGTAGACTGCCGAGGAAGTACTGTAGAAAGTACTGAAGACAGTTAGCTACTGATCCGCTGCAACGGCGAACCAGGAAACGTAACTGAGAGGGACAACCGTCGCACGACGGGAGCAAAGGGTCGTTCGGGACCTATCCCGCTTTGTCGGTTCCATTGCCATCATCGCTGCCGTTCCCCAGCCCATATTTCCAGATCAGATTCCTGTAATCACGCTCATAAAGAATCTTGATGTTCACGTCCGGGTAATGTTCGCGCAACAGCCGGACCTTGCGGTTTTTCTTGGTCACCAGGCTCTGTTTCATCGTCGTGAGCTCGATGAAAAGGTCCAGGTCCGGCAAATAGAAGTCTGGGGTAAACGCGGAGACAACATTTTTGTCTTCGTCCCACTCGATGGGAAATGTCTTGGGTTCGTATTGCCATCGAATCCGATAGAAATCCATCACGCGGGCAAACTCGCGTTCACTGGGATGGGCGAATTCAGGAAGCCGGTCTTCGATCGGCTCTAGCTCGGCCATTTGGGCCACGTCCAGCTTGGTTGTGAGGATGTCCTCGCGCAACTGGGCAGACAGCTCGACCGGCATGGCCTCAATGCCTTTCGCCTGCGCTGCCTTCACGATGATCTCCGCCGCAACTTCATTCGAAAAATGATCGATGTTCAGAACGAGGTCGTAGTGGGCCGGATCGCGCCAATCCTTGCCATAGAGCGTGCGGATGAAGGTCTCTTTGGATTGATCGCGCTCTTCAATGATCTTCTCCGCGGCCGGCCGATCGACCTGCGCAAGGCGCATTACTCGCGCAATGCGGTAAGGCAGCGGCGCCACGATCTGAACGTGCAGCGAGGCAGCCAGCCGGGCGAAGAGGAATTGCGCGCCGCTGCCGAGAATGACAACGTTGTGCGAGGCGGCCACTGCCGCGATCGCGGACCGGACCATTTCGTCGTACACCTTGCGGTCCTTCTTGATTCGCGAGAGCTGCTCGGTCCGGACGGGGAACTGTTGGTCAATAACCTCGTCCATGGCCGCACGGTCGATCAGCTGAAAGTTCAGCGCGTGGGCTGTGGACGTGGCGATTTCGCGGCCACCGCTGCCTGTCAGGCGAGAAATCGTTACTATCGCCATATGCTATATTCAGACGTTTATGGATTACATCGGGCTCGACATCGGGGGAACGTCCATAAAGGCCGGTCTCGTCGACCAGACTGGCCAAATCCTGGAATCGCAGAAAGCGCCGACAATCATTGACGATCTGAACGGCTTTCTCTCAAACCTATCAGAACTGATCCGCAATTTTCAAAAATCCTTCAAGGTCGCTGCCGTCGGCATTGGCGTCCCCGGGCTGCGCAATTCCAAAACTCACGTCGTCGAGACTTCACCCAATATTCCATGTCTCGTAAGGGTCAATTTAGAAGATCTCGTGGCGGATCAGGTCCACCTGCCCGTGATCAGTGAAAACGATGCCAATGCTGGAGCGTATGCGGAGTTTGTCTGTGGAGCCGGCGCCGGCACACGGCAGATGGTTTACCTCACGCTTGGGACCGGGCTCGGCTCGGGTCTGATCCTGGATGGAAAATTGTTTACGGGCGCCTCCGGCTATGCCGGTGAGTTCGGACACACGGTGATCGACCCGAATGGCCGCTTGTGCGGTTGCGGCAATCGAGGTTGTCTGGAAACCATTGTATCGGGGACCGGAATCGTCCGGACCGCCGCCGAGAAAGGAATGCAGGGGCTGCTCACAGCCGAGATCGTCTACGAGGCCGCCGTCCACGGGGACCGAACGGCACAGGAAGTCTTCAAGGAAACGGCTACCTTCCTGGGCATGGCGTGCGCCAACCTCATCGATCTACTGAATCTCGAAATGATTGTTATCGGGGGTGGCGTGATGGCCGCTGGAGAAATGCTGCTGGCGCCCGCCCGGGACGCCGCAGCCCGGCATGCATTCCGCTCATCCTTCCGTGACTGCCGGATAGTCCAATCAAAGTTGTGGCCGGATGCCGGCGTGATCGGCGCGGCCATGCTGGCTCGCGATCTTTAAGAAACCAGGGCAGCCAGAGAGTACAATCAAAGTTGTGGCCGGTTATCTTTAACAAATCACTATGCCTTTATCCCACATTCGTAACTTCTCCATCATCGCGCATATCGACCACGGCAAATCCACGCTTGCGGACCGCCTGCTCGAACTGACAGGCGCGCTCACGAAACGCGAAATGTCCGCCCAGGTCCTGGATGCGATGGACCTCGAGAAAGAGCGCGGCATCACGATCAAGGCAAAGGCCGTTCGTCTCAACTACCACGGCCGCGACGGCAACGACTACATCCTCAATCTCATCGACACGCCCGGCCACGTGGATTTCAGTTATGAGGTTTCCCGCAGCCTGGCAGCCTGCGAAGGCGCGCTCCTGATAGTAGATGCCTCTCAGGGCGTCGAGGCGCAAACTCTGGCCAATACCTATCTGGCGCTGGACCACCATCTCGACATCGTCCCGATCATTAACAAAATCGACCTTCCCGGGGCCGAAGTTGATCGAGTGCGCGAACAGCTCCACTCGATCATCGGCATGGATCCGGAAGACGCCGTCCTGATCAGCGCCAAGTACGGTAAGGGGGTCGAAGAGGTCCTGGAAGCCATTGTTAAACGCGTACCTGCCCCCAAGGGCGATCCTGAGGCGCCGCTCAAGGCTTTGCTGTTCGATTCCTGGTTCGATGTCTACCGCGGGGTTCTCATCCTCATCCGCGTGATCGATGGCGAAATCCACAACGGCATGAAGATCCGGTTGATGTCTAATAATCAAGTTTATCAGGTAGATAGCGTCGGAGTCCTCAACCCGAAGATGAAGGAAGTGGACCGCCTCTCGGCCGGGGAGGTGGGCTACGTCGTGGCGAATATCAAAGTGGTGGCCGACACCAAGATCGGCGACACGATCACGGAGCACGACCGCCCGACAGCCAGCGCGTTTCCCGGCTTTCAGGCCCGGTAGAGCCGAACCAGTACGAAGGCCTCCGCGACGCTCTGGAAAAGCTCCGGCTCAACGACTCCTCTTTCTTTTACGAGCCGGAGACCTCCACCGCGCTCGGCTTCGGTTTTCGATGCGGTTTCCTCGGGCTGTTGCACATGGAAATCATCCAGGAACGGCTCGAGCGGGAGTTTCAGCTTTCGCTGATCACGACAGCGCCCAGCGTGCGATATCGAATAACCAGGACCACCGGCGAAGTGTCTGAAATCGACAATCCGACGAAATTCCCCGAAGCGCAGTTCATCTCGCAGATCGAGGAGCCCATCATCACGGCTCTGATCATGAGTACGGACGAGTTTGTCGGTGTGATCCTCAAACTGGTCGAAGAAAAGCGCGGTGTGCAGAAAGGATTCGAGTATGTCGCGCCCGGCCGCGTTCTGTTCACCTACGAGATGCCGCTGAACGAGATTGTCCTGGACTTCTACGACCGCCTGAAGTCCATTTCCCGGGGCTATGCATCGTTTGACTATCACCTGGCCGGGTACCGGCCGGCCGACCTCGTCAAACTGGACATTCTCGTGGGAGGCGAGCCGGTGGATGCCCTTTCCTGGATCGTCCATCGCGAGTTCGCCTACGCCCGCGGCAAGGCCCTGGTCGAAAAAATGAGGGAATTGATCCCCCGCCAGATGTTCGAGGTAGCCATCCAGGCCGCCATCGGCAACCGGATCATTGCCCGCGAGTCCATCGCTGCCATCCGCAAGAACGTCCTGGCGAAGTGCTACGGCGGTGACATCACCCGCAAGCGCAAGCTGCTGGAAAAGCAGAAAGAAGGCAAAAGGCGGATGAAGAGGGTGGGCAAAGTGGATATTCCCCAGGAGGCCTTTCTGGCGGTCTTGAAGGTAGGTTCTTGAAATCATAGAAAAGGAAGCCAGAAGCCAAGAAGCCAGAAGCCAGAATGGGGAATCTTCTCCAGAATGGGGAATCTTCTAGTGACGCTTCTGGCTTCTGGCTTCTGGCTTCTGGCTTCTGGCTTCTGGCTTCTGGCTTCTGGCTTCTGGCTTCTGGCTTCTGGCTTCTGGCTTCTGGCTTCTGGCTTCCCCCTTCTATGTCCTTGTGCTTCAATGGAACGGCAGTTGCAGCGATTTTTGCCTGTTATAATGTCGGGGTTATGAAAATGCAGCTAAAGCGGTACCTGGGCTCGCTCGTATTTGTTTTCCTTCTGTGTCTTTCCGTCGCACTCGGCGCAACAGCAGGTGTGCTGTTCGTATACAACAGCGACCTCCCGCAAGTGAACTCTCTTGAAGACTACCGTCCCAGTCTCATTACCGAAGTCTATGCCGATGACGGTCAGGTGATTGGCTCCTTTGCTTTAGAGCGGCGGATCGTTGTCAGCTGGGATCAAATCCCGCAAGTGGTCAAGGATGCCGTCACATCCGTTGAAGACCAGAATTTTTACGAGCATTGGGGAATCGATCTTTATGGCATCGCGCGAGCCTCCATCAAGAATCTGATGGCGGGCCGTGTGGTTGAAGGCGGCAGCACGCTCACGCAGCAGTTGAGCAAGAATCTGTTTCTGACTCCGGAAAAAAGTTTCCGTCGGAAAATCCAGGAAGCGATGCTTGCGATTCAGATCGAACGCTACTACACGAAGCAGCAGATTCTCACGCTGTACTGCAATCTTCACTTCATGGGTCACGGCCAGTACGGTTTTGCTGCAGCCGCCGAGTATTACTTCGACAAGCAACTGAAAGATCTCAACATCGAAGAAGCCGCCCTGTTGGCTGCGCTTCCCCGCTCGCCGATCAATTACGATCCGGTCCAGCATCCCGAGCGCGCCGTGATGCGTCGAAACTACGCCATTGATCGTATGGTAGCCGAGAAGAAGATTACGGTCGCGGAGGGTGAAGAGGCGAAGTCGCATCCCATACAACTGGCCCCGAAGAAGCGTCCGGACGAGCTTGCACCATATTTTGTGGAGGAGCTTCGCCGCTACCTCGAGAAGAAGTACGGCACGTCGGCCGTTCACGAAGGCGGATTGAAAGTCTATTCGACGCTGAACGTT
Organism: Acidobacteriota bacterium; assembly: GCA_003223895.1. GTDB lineage: Bacteria > Acidobacteriota > Terriglobia > 20CM-2-55-15 > 20CM-2-55-15 > 20CM-2-55-15. Next base: position 7,735 of record QHXD01000310.1, on the reverse strand, counting down.
GAAATGCAGAAGGCTGCCAACACGGCGATCCGCACGGGCCTTCGAGTGTACGATAAGCGGCATGGCTGGCGCGGGGCCGAGCGCAATCTCGTGAATGAAGGCGTGACGGACCTGCAATCCGTTGAATTACCGGACTGGAAGCTGCCCATCCGGACCAACGACATTGTTCCCGGCGTCGTTATCGAAGTCACGCGCAACGGCGCCACCTTGAAGATTGGAAATTACCGCGCGCTGTTGACCGCTCAGGACGTCTCCTGGACAGGGGCGAAAGCCGTATCGGAAATTCTGCAACCCGGTGACGTTTCCCTGTTCATGATTCGTTCCATGAGTTCGGCCGACCGAAAGGTCGAAGTGTCGCTCGAGCAGAAGCCGAAGGTCCAGGGCTCGTTCCTTGCAATCGAGCCGAAGACCGGCGAAATCAAGGCCATGGTCGGCGGATACGATTTCGACGACAGCAAATTCAATCGTACGACTCAGGCGATGAGGCAGACCGGTTCGTCGTTCAAGCCTTTCGTTTATACGGCGGCCGTCGATAACGGTCTTCGTCCGGATGACACGATACTGGATGCCCCGGTCAACTTCGGGGGTTACGCTCCCGGAAACTACGACGGCAAGTACGAAGGCGTGATCACCATTCGCCGCGCCTTTGGGGATTCGCGAAACATACCCGCAGTGAAGACGCTTGCCAAATTGGGTGTGCAGAACCTGATTCCGTACATTCGCCGATTCGGAATCACGTCAAAGATCGAACCCTATCTTCCGATTGCTCTCGGAGCCGCCGATGTCACGCTCCAGGAGATGGTTTCCGCGTACACGACGTTCCCGAATGACGGAGTCCGAGTATCGCCCCAAATGATTCGGCGCGTGACAGACTATGATGGCGCCATCCTCGAAGAAAACGACCTGGGGGAATTGCACGATGTGATTCCTGCCGAAACTGCGCGGATCATGGTCGACCTGATGCAGGAGCCGGTCAAGAGAGGAACGGCTACGAAAGCTCAGGAGCTCAAACGGCCGGTCGCAGGCAAGACCGGAACAACCAACGACTTCACCGATGCGTGGTTCATTGGATATACGCCGTCGCTCGCCGCGGGCGCCTGGATCGGCTTCGACGAGAAAGTCACGCTGGGGGACAAGGAAACCGGCGGCAAAGCGGCATTGCCGATGTGGATCGATTTCATGCAGCAGGTTTACAAGGACAAGCCGCTGGAGCAATTCGACACCAGCTCGCCGTTGACGACGGAGGTTCGACATACGGCCCCACCCCCGTCCACGGAGATCGCGAAGAGGCAGGCTCAATGAGAAACTTCGCATGGGCTGCACTGCCGGTCGTCCTGATTGTTTTCGCGGTGGATTCTTCCGCCCAAACCATCGCGGATATCGCGCGGCGGGAACGGGCGAGACAGGGGCGTATTCAAAGCACCACGATCAACATCGGCAATGGAGCAACGACCACGACGGCCGCTTCAACTTCGGGCACGTCTGCCTCGGCTTCCACGAAGCCCACGGGATCTACCGACAGCCAGGCGCACGACGAGAAATATTGGAGGGAGGCCTTCCAAAAAGCGCGTCAAGAGTTGAATCGCGCGGAGGCCAAGGTACAGGTTCTCGAGCAAAAGCAACGCGACTTGAACATGCAGGTACTGCGGCAAAGCGACGTCTACAACCGCGAGTATCGCCTCAACGCCGAAATAGCAGCCGGACAGGCCGAGCTGGACAACGCTCGCAGAGACGCTGATCAAGCCAGGCAAAAGATCGCCGATCTCGAAGACGACCTGAGACGCGCAGGGGCTCCTTCGGGCTGGTCCCGATAAATGTAGGCGCCGGCTTTAGCCGGTCGCGCGCCGGCTAAAGCCGGCGCCTACAACACCATTACGAGCAGATGTCTGTCAGCACTAGATTCCTGGTAGCGACTCTGATCGTCCTACTCGTTTCTCCTGCTGAAGCCAAGACCAATCTCGATTCCAAAGACCCCGACCACTTCGTCTGCGACACGAGCGCCGACCGGTCGGCCGCCGAGCTCGCACTGGATCGATACCACAGGCTGCGCAGACCCGCGGCACTCAGCTCAACGATCGACGCGGCCACAGTCGATCAAGGCAACATCGCGGTGCTCCAGGACGATGGGACAGTCATCACACCACCCAATCGGCTCGATCTCGCAAACAACACCGTCACATTTACGCCCGCCGGCGACGGCAGCTATTCGGTCGTCACCCAGGCGGTAAGTTTTGACAATGGTGCCGGCGGTTCAACTCCAGTCACTCTTGGCGACGACGACACCAGCCAGGTGTCGCTTCCCTTTCCATTCGTCTTTTACGGCACGTCATACTCGTCCGTTTTTCTGAATACCGACGGCAACCTGACGTTCACGGCCTCCGATGTCGCCTCTTCGGAACGCAGTTTGACGCGCGTTATTTCCGGGCCGCCCCGCATCACGGTCCTTTTCGACGACTTGAATCCACTTGCTCCTGCACGAATCTCCGTCGAGAAGCTGGCCGATCGCGTCCTGTTCACCTGGACCGACGTCGGGGAATGGACCACGGCCGGCAGCCGGGGCCGCAACACATTTCAGGCGGTCCTCAATGCCAATGGCCTGATCCAATTCAATTATCGAACTCTGGATGCAGGCGACGCCGTGGTCGGCGTTGCGCCCGGCCACTCGGCAGGTGCGGCTCCCACGTTGATCGACCTCACAGCCCAGACAACGCCGGCAACTCTCTCTGGCCTCATCGCCGAAGTCTTCGCGACAACCCAAAGAATGGACCTCACCCAGGTCGGCAGAATCTTCTATCAAACCCATCCCGATGCCTACGACGGGCTGATTGCCTTCGCCGACTTCAACATCAGCCTGGACCAGGCTTTCGCGTTCGCCATACCCTTGAGAAACTCTATTCGCGGCATCATCAACACGCGGCCCGACACTTACGATTTCGCTTCAGACTTCGGATCGGCTGAGCGTCTCTCTGTTATGGTGAACATGGGTGATCTCAGCCGGTATCCGGCAGATCCTCGCCAGCGATTTCTAGGTGAGAACAACTCGGTCTCGATACTTGGACAGGAATTTGGTCATCGCTGGCTGGCTTATCTCGACGTTGGTTCACCTTCGCTGCTCGGACGCGATCGTTCCCACTGGAGCTTTCTTAACAACACGTCAGGCTCCGTGGTCGAGGGAAATGAAATTGCCGACCTCGGCGATGGAAATTTCCGAACCATCGCTGCGGTCGTGCGCTACAGCCCGTTGGATCAATATGTGATGGGCTTGCGCCCGGCTGCCGAGGTGCCGCCCTGGTTCGTCGTCGCCAATCCGGTCCTGCCTGCAACTCTGCCGCCGGGCTTTCCGTCGATCTGCCGGGATCTCCAGCAACTGCCTGCGTGTGCGCCCTACGTGGGCCTCAACTTTACGGGCACGCGGCGTGACGTCACCATCGATCAGATCATTTCCTCTGCAGGTCCACGGGTTCCCACCTTCGAACAGGCACAGAAGGACTTTCGAGTGGCGTTCATCCTTGTAACGCAACGCGGACAGGCGCCCAGGGCCTCTTCACTGCAGAACCTGGACGCGTTTCGAACGCAGTGGCAGCTTTTCTTCAATAATGCTGTGGAAAACCGCGGAACGATGCACACGGATCTCCTGCGGGCCGCCTCGACCGAATACCGCGCGGATCTTCCGGCAAACGGCAGCCGCCATATCGAGACATCCGGAGCGAGCGGCACGATTCAAACGGGCTATTCCACACTCGACTCGGCCCTGGGCATCTCTGTTGTCCGTTTCATATCCGGTTCAAACATCCGGTCTGAAGCGG
>QHXD01000310.1:0-3904 GCA_003223895.1 Acidobacteriota bacterium | reverse complement strand
GATCGAGCCTCCACGGGAATTGCGATCGTGAACACGCAGGCGGCGGCAGCATCGATTACGGCGCAGTTGAGCGACGGCCGCCAGACAACGATTCAACTGGACGGGCGCGCCCAGAAATCGCAATTCGTTCACGAGCTGTTTCCGGGCATCGGAACGTCCTTTGTCGGCAGCATGTCATTGACATCGAACGTCCCCATCGCGGTTCTGGCGTTACGCGGGACGTTCAACCAATCGAATGATTTCATCATGGCAACGGTTCCGGTCTTCTCCGGATCCACCAGCACGGAGCCGGCAGTAGTTCCTCAGATCGCCGACGGTTCCGGATACGTCACCGAATTGATCCTGCTCAATCCGGCGGCAACTCCCATCACCGGCACCGTTGAGTTTTCGGCCAGTGTCGCGACCGATCGCGGAACGAACACCACTTTCCCCTACGTGATTCCTCCAAGTGGAACCTGGACCTTGACGACCACCGGCACCAGGCAGTTCGCTTCGATCACACCGGCCGCCGGCAACGTTGCTCCCGTGGCCACTGCCATTTTCAAGCAATTTACGGGAAGCAACCTGAACTTCGAGGCCGGCGTGCCCGCCGTGCGGGCGTTTACTCGGGCCGTCATGTTCGGAACTCGGGATGCGACGCATCGGACCGCGCTCGCCATCGTCAACCCGGGGACGAGGACGGCCAGTGTTCAGTTGACCGCGTTGCGTTCGGATGGGACCACGGTCGCCCAAAAAACGATTTCTCTGGCGTCATCGGGCCGCAGTGCAGCATTCTTGGACGAATTGATTCCGGAATTACCGGCTAGTTTCGATGGAACGGCGTTAGTCGAGTCGACAACTCCAGTTTATGCAATCACGCTGCGCACTCTCGTCAACACATCCGGAACATTCCTCGTGACGACTATGCCGCTTGTCGATCTCAACCAGCCCTCTCCTTCCGGAACGAGCTACTTTCCTCAGCTCGCCGACGGCGTGAATTACACAACCGAATTCCTGTTGCTGAATGCGACGGCCGCCAGCGCGCGCCTTCAGTTTTTCAATACGGCAGGACAGCCCCTGCCGGTGTCCGTGCGATGAGATACCTCGGCATTGATGGCGGCGGCTCCAAGACGACATTTCTGCTCGTCGACGAGTATTACAACGAGCTGAGCCATATGCAGACCGGCCCGTCGAACTGGTTGTCTGTCGGAGCCGACGCAGCAAAGGCCTCGATCAGCGAAGGCATTGCGCTTCTCAGCGAACAACCCAACGTTGTCTGCGCGGGATTCGCCGGAGCGGCGCGGCCGGAGAGCTCAACCTTCTATAAGGAAGTCCTGCAATCGCTGTTACCCGGCGCGACGATCATTATCGAGAGCGACGCGTTTATCGCGTCCATTGGAGCAATCGGCATTGACCCCGGTGTGCTGCTGATTGCCGGAACGGGCTCCATCGTTATCGGCCGCGACAAGGATCGCTCGATGTTCCGTGTCGGCGGCTGGGGTCCATATTTCGGCGACGAAGGCAGCGGCTTCTGGATCGGCCGTGAGGCCGTTCGTGCCGCGCTCCGGTCGAAGGATTCCCAGGGACCGACGGAGTTTGCGGACCGCGTCGCACAAAGCCTCGGGCTGAAATCGATTGCCGAGATTGTCGCGGCCTGGGCGACGGGAAAGGTGGGAGTCCCGGAGATCGCGGGATTGTTTCCGGATGTCATATCAACCTATCCGGCCGAGCCGGCGAATCGAATCCTCGACGAGGCGGCTTCGCACCTTCGCTCGCTGGTTGAAGTCGCTTCGAAGCGAGTCGGCATGGACGATTGCAGAAGGTCACTCAGCGGCTCGGTGGCCGCGCATCCGATCATGAGGCGGCTCATCGGGCTCACATTCGAAGAGCCACGTCACTCACCCGAGTGGGGCGCTGTTATCTGGGCGCGCCAGCATTTCGCTAATCCGCTCTAGATTCTTCAGACCGTACACGTCCGTCTCGAACTGCGGAATCCACATCAGCGGATAACCGGCAAATCTCCGCCGGATTTCCTCCCGGTACGTTTGTTCCTGGCGGCGTCGAGCCAGATAGAAGTCACCCTCGAGATCGTCCGGCAGCACACGGTTCACCAGAATGCCGCAGACGTTCACGTTTGCGTCTCGCAGCGACTCCGCAGTCCGGGCGCTTTCTTCTATGGGAAGCCTTTCGGGAACGAGAACGAGCACAAAACCGGTGAAATTGTGTTGCATCAACCGGGCCCGTACTCCTTCGAGTTTCTCTTTGCGGCGCTCGAGGGTCGCGAGGATGGGATCGGGCTCCGAACCGGCCTGCTCGATGTTCTGACCGAACTTCATCAGATTGCGCCGCCGCCTGGAAAGCGCTTCGATCCAGGAGGCCATCAGCTCGGGCATGCGCAGCAGGCGCATCGTGTGGCCGGTGGGGGCTGTGTCGAAGACAACGAGATCGTAGGAGTCCATGTGCGTGACCATCAGCTCGCCCATCCGGTCGAATAGCGCAACTTCCTCGACGCCAGGCATGGTCGAAGCGAGTTCGATCTGACGCTCGGCTTCCTTGAGAATCGAGGAGCTGAAGAGCTTTGCGATTTGCTCCTTCACTCCGTCTATGTATCGGCGCGCTTCAAAATCGGCATCGATCTCGATCCCGGTCAGGCCCGGATAGATTTCGCGCTCTTCACGGCTGAAGGGTTTTTCGAAAATGTCCGACGTCGAGTGGGCCGGATCCGTCGAGACCAGCAGGACGCGTTTTCCTTCCTTCGCACGGGCCAGCGCCATGGCGGATGCGCAGGTGGTCTTGCCCACACCTCCCTTGCCCCCGAAAAACAGGATCCGTTTCTTGAAGAGATCGCGCATTTCAACAGCAGGGCAGAGTGCCCACAGGGGAATGATCCATACCCATCCTCCGGTGCCAGATGTGGAATTCCTCGAGGAAATACGGATAGATTTCCATTAGATAAATGGCGGCCGGATTCGGAAGTCCCACCAGTTCCATGAAACACAGCAGCATGAACAGATCGTTCAATTCCATGAACTGCTCGCGCAACCGTTTCTCATAGCCCGCCAGCGCCATGCCGTGGAAGAAGTCGCCGATGTTTTTCCAGATCCCCGTCCAATCCATGGATGGATCTTACACTGAGAAGATTTTGAATCTCTAGTCAGGGGTCAGGGTATGCTGAAAGTTGGAAAGTGCAAAGCTCCCTCCTAACAAGCTGCGGAAGAATGCTCCGAGAAGGTAAACAGCACTGTAGCGGCGGTCTATGAAAGTGTGAATCAATTCCAGGGAAGGGTGTTCCCCTCCTGTTCCAGGGCAACAATATACTTGCCTAAACAGCGGAGGGCGGATCTGCAACCACCAATTTGGAACCGCCGATTTGGAATATATAGAGGAAATCTTCTAAAGCAATTTTCAAAAGCAATGATCGCTAAGGGCTGATGAGGGTCCGGTCATATATATTCCAAATCGGCGGTTCCAAATTGCTGGTTTCAAATCCGCCCTCTGGTTAGGCAAGTATATCGTTGCCCTGGAACAGGAGGGGAACACCCTGTCCTTGGCAATTCATTCACACCTGTCTTCTATGAGCGCCGGTTTTTCGCTACAGTGTCGGTTTGCCTTCTCGGAGTATTTTTCCGCACCCTGCCAGGGAAATTTCTAGTGGCTTTTTGAGCGGCACGGACGCGGCACGTCCATAATGCAGTCGCGCATCAGCCCACGCTCGAATAGCTGCTCCACGGTTCAGACAAGTATAGAATTAACTTCTCTCGAACAACGCAGGCCTTCTTGCGCCTGTCAACAGAATGGGCGCGATGCGGTTCTTAATCCGGAAATCGCCATTCTGCAAACGGTCATCGGCTTTACAGAGCAGAGCCCGGTTCATTCAGAGTGCCGGCCGGCGCTCAAAGTGTGGTGCGCCTCACTCGAAGGGACG
>QHXD01000309.1 GCA_003223895.1 Acidobacteriota bacterium | reverse complement strand
CAAGCTGAGTACTCAAGTATGCGTTTCGTGGCGCGAAGTGTACGTTATAATGCCGACCAACAACACCAGTGCAAAAACAAGTAAAAGGGGTGAGAAATGACAAAGCGTTATATGGCGTCTCTCTTCTGCGCTCTGTTTTTTTTGGCTTGGATCGCAATTGACGCGAACGCGCAGGCTTCGGGAAAGGCGGCGGTCCAGTCCCATCTTGCTGCAGCCAAGGCTGCTGCATATGAACCGGGGAACGACTTGACCACCCTTTACGACACGGTTTGCGCTCCGGCGTTGTCTGATCGTGGTCCCAGGGAACCAGACATTCAGGCACTTGCGGAATCACGGGCCCCACAGACTGGGCCGCGCTCTGAATGGCACACGGAACCGGGAAAAGCATTCGATAACCTGTACTATATCGGCAGCCCGTTTCAATCTACATGGGCGGTAACGACTTCGGAGGGCATCATCCTGATTGACTCAGGCTACGATTACTCTGCCAAAGAGTTAATCACCGACGGCTTGAAGAAACTGCATCTGGATCCCACACAGATCAAATATGTGGTTCTGACCCACGTTCATGGCGATCGTTTCTATGGAGCCAGGTATCTGCAGGACACCTATAAGGCGCGCATCATCATGTCCGAAGCAGACTGGAACGTCATGACCAGGACCAATGATCCCAGTGAGCTCAAACCGAAAAAGGACATGGTGGCTACGGATGGCATGAAACTAACGCTAGGTGATACCACGCTGACGCTCTACATCACGCCTGGCCACACGCCGGGAACGATTTCAATTCTGGTCCCGCTCAAGGATGGAAACGAACGGCACGTTGGCGCTGTATGGGGTGGTATCAATGCCGATGTAGGGCGCAACGGCGTCCGATATTTTCCGAGTATGGCCGAAACTTTCAAAACCTGGATCGCATCGGCCAGAAGATTTCAGGATATCGCTGCAAAGGCCAATGCCGATGTCTACCTGACACTGCATCCTTTTTACGACAAGGCACTCGATAAGCTCCACGCCCTGAATTTTCGAAAGCCAGGCGGTCCGAATCCCTTTGTGAGCAAGGACAACCTCAATCGCTTTCTCACGATCATCAGGGAATGCACGGAGGCTGAATTGGCGAGGATAAATTCTTAGTAAGTACTGGGTGGGCAAAGCGTATTCCCCTCCTCATGAACAGCCGCGGAGCGGCGACAGAGTGTAGCCCCGGGCGCGAGCCCGGGGTTTTCTTTCGATACGATCTCAGCCCCGGAACGGCGAAAGAGTCTTTCGGAATCTTCCGCCCCTCCGGGGCTGCGTTTCGGAACGACACCTACCCCGGGCTTGCGCCCGAGGCTACACTCTAGCGCCGCTCCGCGGCTGAATGCAGGCGCGGGCGCGCAACATTAATTAAACGCCTCCGGAACATGGAACCTGAACACAGCGTTGAGGGTCTTATCGGAGACGATGACATCCTGCCTCCTGGCATCGACGGCAATGCCGCGTGCATCCTTCAGAAGCAGGTTCGGTCCCCCGATTGTCAAACGGGGAGGTACGTCTCCATCATCGAAGATACTCCACACACCCACGTAATCCTCTGGAGCGAAGCGGCCTTCGATATCGTCTCCGTTTGGACCACCGGTATTTCCCGGACGAACGACTGCGAAAATCATCCCGTTCGCAGGATTGGTCGTCATCAACCAGGCGTCTTTCGCCCCCGGACCGGTGATGACGCGTAGAGGCCTGGTATTGCCATTGGCCTTCCGGTCAAAGATTCGAATCCCCGCCGGACGGCCAGAACGATTAACGCCTCCTTCGCCTCCTGTGGCATTCGCAGTGATCAACAAATCGTGAACCGCATCTATGGTCACGCGCCCCGCCCCCAATCCAGTATCCGGTCCCTGCAGGATCCGGACAGGAGCCACGTCTCCGTTGGAATCCCGAGGGTAGACCAGCACTTGATTGCCCTGAGGGACGAAGATTTCTCCATGTACGGCATCGATCGATACGGCTTGCGGATTCAGCAGTTGTGTACTTGGTCCAAAAATCTTGCGAACCGGCGAAACATCACCATTGGCATCCCCGCGGAACGTGAGGATGGCAAAGGCGTAGAACGAGGGCACAAGGATTTCATCGCGCACTGAGTCGTAAGCCATATCGTGAATCGTGCGAGTGAACAGCGTATTTTGTCCTGCAATTGCTCTTACCGGTTTTGCACCACCATTCGCCAACCTGGCGAATGCCGCAATCTGCGGGTGGCCCACTCAGTTTGAGACGAGAAGCTCGTCTCGTTTGGAATCGTACGCAATCGTGTGCGGGTTGCTTAGCATGGGCGATGGCGATTCGACAGGGCCGCTACGAATCACACGCCTGGGGACCGGATCCCCTGCCGCATCGACTGGAAAGACGGTGGCCGAATGGCTTCCGAAATTCGCGACCCACAATTCGTTGTTCTTTAAATCCAAAGCCACTCCCGTGGGATTCTTGATCATGCTCCTGGGGCCCTTGAGCACTCGAATGGGAGCGGCGTCACCATTTGCATCGGTTCCGTAGACCGTTACGGTGTCCGCCGTGTCATTGGCGACAAACAATTCCCCGCGGTCCGGATGCACCGCAATGGATGTCGGCCAGTTCAGCCCTGTCCTGGGTCCTTGAATCACCCGCAGCGGCGCGACGTCCCCCTTGTCATCCTTGTGATAGACAGTAATAGAAGGAGGATTGATTTTTCCCGAGCCGGGAATGTTATTGTTACGCCCGACGGGCCAGTTGACCTTTCCATACCGCCACGGCACGTCATACTTGCGCTCCTGATTCGTGCCCCAATTGGTGACATAAATCAGGCCGGTCTTCGGGTCCAGAGCGATCCCATGCGGATCGGCCATCAAAGTCCTGGGGCCCTGGAGCAGTCGAACGGGAGCGTCTTGATCCTTTGCATTCTTCTTAAATGTGACGACCGCATGATCGTCCTGGATCGTCATCAACAATTCCTGTTTGTCTTCATCGGCGACAATCCCGAACGTGGTATGGGGAGTGTGGAGTTTCCTGCTCGGAGATGCATTGCCCCTGGCGTCGCGGTCGAAGACAGTCATCCAATTCAATGTGTCATTATTGATGCCGTAGATGTTCCCGGTTTCCGGGTCGATATAGACTGAGCAAGCGTATTCCAGAAAAGTCTTCTCTCCCTGAATCATGCGTTTGGGCTCACTCAACGCCGCCCTTGCAGGTGTATTCTCCAAACGGTCATAGACGAGAAGGCTGAAATTGTTCTCCTCCGCAATCACGACCTCGTTGCGGACGGGGTCGATGGCAAGGCCGGCAAATGCGTTGCGAGGGTCCCTGATCGTACTGACGGGCTTCCTCGCCGCCACCTGGGACTTTACCGAATTGCCTGGCCGGGGAGGAATTGAAGCCGCTGCCGCTCCGGTGGATCCGGATCGCTGCTGCCGCAAGAGGGCCGTCAGCGGTGAAGCAGTCTGCCGCTGCGCGGAAAGTAAGTTTTCCTGCCGTAATGAAGCGATCAGCTCGGGACTAGCCGCAACAGACTCCGGAACGCACATCTGCCCATCTGTTTCAGCGAGCGGCTCTACCGAAACGAGCCGGTCACTCCCAATGACTTTTGTCTGCCGGGCAGCTCCATTCCGAACCGCACCGGCGCCCCGCGATAGAACGGCTTGTGTAGCAATCCCGCCTACAGCCATCAGGACAAGGAACCGAATCATACGCGAGGCACGCCATGCTCGAACCAGATGGGCCATCGTCCTTCTCCTTATGAACGCGGGCTAAAGCCCGCGACTACATTTGGGATCAACGTTAGGTCTGAATGTAGTCGCGGGCTTCAGCCCGCGTTCATTCAAACTGAGTCACCACTGATCTCCGTCTGCTATTTAAAGAGGCTTGATCTCGTCGATCTCTGCGAGAAGAAGACGGATCCGGTGGATTTTTCCATCCGGGCCATACTGTATAAAGACTGCTCCCGGCGCCATAAACCTTCGACGATCCTCACGCAAAGACCAGACCCCGATGATTTGGAACGCAATGCCAGTTCCTCCCCAGGGCAGTTTCGTGGAGTAGATGAGTCGCCATCCTTCGTATTCCCCAGTCGGTCCTTCCGTCTGACGCTTTAGGATATAGTTCAGGCGAACCTGGGTTTTCGCAATGCGCTCGACCCACTTCCTAACATTCTCCTTCCCGCGAATCATGACCGGTCCGATCTGATCTTTGTCGTGTGGCGGTACCTCCGCGAGGACATCGGGAGCGTAGAGTTCCATCATGCTATTGACAAGTTGCTCAACTCCTTCTTCTTTTCCATCCACCGATAAGTACCAGTCGTCGAGGGCATTCAGCTGCTTCAGCCATTCCTCGGCCAGCTTTTGCTCTGGTGAGTCTGCTGCGGCTTGCGCTTGAAGCTCGATTGCGCCCAGCAACAGGATCAAAGTCGAAATAATGAGTTGACGCATACAGCGTGCTTCCTTGAATTAAAGTTGGTTATGGTTTGATGAGGAAACCCTTGCCGGTCTCTTCGCGATGTGAGAAGTGGCAGTTGGCGCAGGATTTCTGAATGACGGAGTACGACTCTTGCGCCGCCTTAATGTCGTTGCCCCTGGCTGCAGCCCCAACAGCCGCAGCGGCATCGCGGGCGCGTTTGGCGAAACTAATGGCATCTTTGGTATCGAACGACGCCCAAAACGCTTCAGTCTCGGTGAACAATTCTTCCAGTTTGACAGCGTCTTGAGCGGCAGCGGTGGCGCTATTCGCATCCAGATTCTTCTTCAAGCTGGCGAATGTCGCTCCGACATCCTTCATTATTTGGTTATATGGTCTGTGCTGCTGCGCAAACGCCGTAGCTCCCACGAAAACTGCCGCGATAACGATAACGATGAAAACAACTTGTCGATTCATCTTTTCTATTTCGCGCAGCGGAAACCTATCGTGGTCATGCGGGTGTCGGGATCGCTGAAGTTGCGATAACTGGCCAGCTTCTCCATACCGTGGCCACCCTGATCGGCATAACCAGCGCCTCGAACACTCTTGTATCGACCGGCCTCCGGCCCATGTGGATTCTGTTTTGACATGAAGGGATAGTAATTGTTGTCGTACCAATCATTAGTCCACTCCATGACGTTTCCAGTCATGTCGTAGAGACCATAACCGTTGGGGGCAAATGAGGCCACGGGGTTGGGCCGAGGACGGCCGAGAGTCGCCGGCACCGCTATGGGAGAGTCCCGCAAGGCAACCTGTGGTGAGAGAAGTGCCGTTTCATTGTTCTGATCGATGGCGTCGTCCCCCCAGGTGTAATGAGCCCGGTCGAGTCCGCCGCGCGCTGCCTTCTCCCATTCCGCTTCGGTGGGAAGGCGTTTGCCCGACCACTTGCAGTAATCCGTGGCTTCGTACCAGTTGACGTTGGCGACGGGAAACTTCTCTTCGCCCTTTGGGATCTGTCCTTCAGGCCAGTGCCACGGCGGGCGAGCGCCCTTTGCCTGGACGAATCGGGCGTAATCCGCGTTCGTTACCTCGTACTTGTCAATATAGAAGGCATCCACATAAACGTTATTAGCGGGCCGGTCGTCCATCTTGTCCCGTGCCAGGAGGTCACCTGAATCCAGGAAGATTGCGAAGGTACGACCCATCCAGAATTTGCCGGCGGGGATCAGTACCATGCCTTCGGGTGCCGCGGTTTGCGCCGCCGCGGGTAACACGGCGCAAACGCAACAGAGAAAGGTGAATATCAGCTTCTTCTTCATTTCTCTTTTCTGTAGCGGCGGTCATAGACCGCCGCTACCTGGAGATTGGCCATTTTCTCGGATGTTGTGAGCAATGGTGTCCGCATTGACGTCTCCAATTTTTGCACTTCGTTGTGACTCTGAATTCCCCTCCTAG
>QHXD01000308.1 GCA_003223895.1 Acidobacteriota bacterium | reverse complement strand
GGTGTGACGCTTGATGGCGTGGAACAGGCCGGAACGTTCGTTCCTCTCGTTGACGACCGGAAGGAGCACGCTGTAGAGCTAAGATACGGCGAAACTCCGGTCGTTCATTCTTAACGGCTCGCCCCTCAATTGAAGTAAGCCGTGTGACAAACCGAAATGAACTCCGGATGGATGCATATTCCTGCCCTCCTTCAGGACGCACCCCGATTCGTTGAGTTACAGAATTCGGGGTGCGTCGGGCCATTCGGCACTGCCACCGCCCCGGCATCTGCGGGAAGCGCTCTGGCTCGAGTCTTGAAGTTGATTCATTCAAGTAATAGGATTGCGCCGGGATGTTGACTCGAATCGACTTACCGGATGCGCTGGCCGAATGGATTCAGATCCACATCCCGAGTGCGGGTGATCTGACGAAGATTCGCTTTCGCTCGTGCAGACGCATTCCGTTCTGGTGGATTCGGGGAAACCGAAACATGTCCGGGCTGACGCTGGCCAATCGAGTGTATTTGCGTGCGGAGTATTGTCCAATCGATCCAGCGAACAGAGGCACGGTCGAACTCGTCTTTCACGAACTTGCTCACGTGTTGCAATTCCGGAGGCATCCTGTTCTTTTTCCATTCCGGTACTTGCTTCACCACGTCCGCTACGGATACGCGAACAATCCCGCAGAAGTCGAGGCGCGCCAGTTTGCTGACCGGCTGATGGATCAGTATTTTCGTGATCGGGAGTAAGAAATGAAGAAACCGGGAAACGCCGCCGTCCTGAGTCTTTTTGTACCCGGCGTGGGACAAATCTACAACGGCAAGTTTTTGCGCGGCATCTTTTGGTTAATCGTCACGCCCGGGCTTTGGATAGGCAGTGGCGGAACTCTGGGCTGGATCTGCCATCTGATCTCTTCTTATACAGCCTACCGCTATGCCAAACGGGACTCCACAGAGTCCTAGTCGGCATCCGGAATCATTCCGAGGCTGCGGAACCGCAGAAACAGTTCGCGGCAGATCCAGGCATCCGTAGCAGCATAGTGGATTTGAGCTGCAGACAACTTCGGCGCAGCCCAGTTGGAGGTCTTGGTGCCTTTGGGAATCCGGATCTTCATGAAGATCCCGGCAAGATTTCGCACGCCAGTCTGGCGGAGACCATAATCTTTCGCAACGGCCCCCAGATCGAGCGTGCTTCTTGCCTCAAATGGATAGAGAGCCTTGAGTGCGCGGATATCATCTGCCAGCCCGATCCCGACCTTGAGGATACCGGGCTCAGCCAACAACTCCGCAGGAACTTGAAAATCAGATTCCTGGCGCAAGCGGAAGAGATACACAACGCGGGCCGTAGCTGCCTGAATCAGGCAGGGCAAGTGACGGTCTCCCGTTCTGAAGCTGGGCCGCGTCTCGGTGTCGAAACCGACGAACTGTTCCTGGCGAAAGTCGTCCACCGCGTGTTCCAGATCCTCTATTGTTCGGACGAGGCACACATCGCCATTGTATCGGCCGATAGGAAGGTCCGCCATTTCCTCCCGGGATATGGCGCGCACGATTTCGCCTGGCAAGGTTCCCGTCATAGGACATGTAGATTAGCGCAATGACACAAAGAAGGCCGCCCAATGTTATTAAGGGCGGCACCGTAACTTTTTCATCCGCAGGACGGATGATATTAACGAGAACTACTGCCCATGAGCGAGGAGCATGACGAAAGGACGCAAGTCGAGGCCGCCCAGCGCGACCCCTCCCGGTTTGCCGACTTGTACGAGCAGAACTTTTATCGCGTGTATGCTTACATCGTCCGGCGGGTCGGCGACCGGCACCAGGCCGAGGATCTGACGGCCGATGTCTTCCGCGAAGCTCTCGCGGGGATCGGAAAGTTCGAGTGGCGGGGCGTGCCATTTGCCGCGTGGCTGGTGGGGATCGCCTCGCGCGTCGTGGCCGACTACTGGAAGCGCTCAGGCCGGGAGACCGGCAATCCGGCGAGGGAGCCCGAAGCCGCCGTTCCCGCCGAAATCGAACACAACACCATGCTGTTCCAGTTGGTTCACCGGCTTCCGGAAGCGCAGTTCCGGGTGATTCACATGCGCTTCGTGGAGCAGAAAAGCATCCGGGAGATTGCCCAGGAACTCGGGCGGACCGAGGGCGCGGTGAAGCAACTTCAACTCCGTGCAATTGAGAGCCTGCGGGCTCAGATGGAGGGCGCCCATGCCTGACCGCGCACTCATCGAACAACTCGACCAGGCCATCGACGGGATGCTGGCCGGCTCCGAACAGACGGGGTCCGCCGACCCAACGCTTTCAGCCTTGATGGAGATCGCCGGTACGTTGCGGGATCTGCCGGACGATCGATTTAAGACGCGCCTCAGCCGTGAGCTACAAGCTGAATCAGCCGCGGCCGAATTCGCCGCGATCCACACCATCATTCCTTTCATCTCCGTCCCCGAGGGGGCCAAATTGATCGAGTTCATGAAGCACACCTTCGGAGCCGAGGAAACGACCCGTCATCCGCACGGGTCTGACGGATTCGTTGCCGGCGTGAGAATCGGCGACTCCGATCTCCTCATCATGGGAGGCGAGTCCGTACGCGGCGAGGAACGTCCTGCCGCGTTACACGTGTACGTGGAGGATTGCGACGCCACCTACCAACGCGCGCTCGACGCGGCAGCCTTTACCATCGGTCCCCCCGGCGTGGGCGAGCCTGCCGACCGGCCCTATGGCGAACGCGCCGCATTTGTGTCGGACCCCTTCGGTAACTACTGGTTCATCGCGACCCGCCTCGGTCCCAACTATGTCGGTGTGGGTCTGGGGTACGTTACTCCCAGTCTGCTTCCCTCGAACGCTCCGCCGCTCATCGACTTCCTGAGGCGCGCTTTCGGCGCTAAAGTGGAGGGTCTCCACGAAGAAGCCGGACGCATGGTGCACGGCTTTGTCCGCATCGGCGAGGCTGTGGTGGAGATGAGCGAAGCGGAGGAGGAAAGATTACGTCCGTCTGGTTTTTATATGCACACGGACGACGTCGATGCCCTGTATCATCGCGCCCTGGCCGCAGGCGCCATTTCAATCTTGCCGCCTGCCGACCAATTCTATGGCGATCGCCTGGCCATCCTCGAGGATCCCGCCGGAAATCGCTGGTTCGCGGCGAAGCGCATCGTTCCCGACCTCAGGAAGTAGCGGTCATCTCCATCAGTGCGTCGATGAATTCCTGGGGCGGCCCATAGCCGTGGTCCTTCACATAGTGATAAATCATGTCAGGCCTTCTACTCATATGACGGTCGAAGAATCCACCAGTTGAATCGATCCCGGAAAGGAGCCAAGTGACGGCGAATGCACTCGCCAGAGAAACCACCTCAGTTCCCGTGGTCACCGTCAAATTGTGCGCACCCGTAACAGCATTTGCCGCAATCGAAATGTTCGCGGTCAGGCCGGTGGCGTTTGCCACGGTTACGCTGTTGACCGTGACGCCGGCGCCGAAGCTGGCGAGCGTTGTTCCCTGGACAAAATTTGTGAACTGGCCTGTCACCTGAACATACAGGTTCTGTTGGCCCTGTTGCCCGGTGTTCGGGCTTACGGTCAGCAGCATCGGTGCGCCTGAGCTCACCGTAAATGCATTCGCCAGCGACACCACTTCGGCGCCCGTGGTGACGGTCAGCGTGCGACCGCCCAGTGCGGCGTCATCTGTCAAATGAAACAAGTAAGACAAAGCAGTCTCGGCGGCGTTCGTAGGTAAATCGCAGATGGTGAACTCCGGAACATGACGTTGCACTCAACGCAGAAGCGTTGTATGAGCCCAAAAGGGCAGCAGTTGATGTAAAATCCCTCCAATCGTTTCGCGATCTACAGTCGGGAGGAAAGTGCATGCGTGCGTTAATGGTGATCGGTGCAGCAGGGCTACTCATAGGGACCAGCGCCGGAGCCCAACAACCGGTCCCCGTCGTGTGCCCGGCGGGCGGCTACGCCGCACCGATGTATGGCGTCTTCGGGCAGAACGGTGGCGGAGGGCAGACATCTTACGAAATCGCGAGCCCGTGTATCCCGAAAGAAGTGCGGGATGCCGCCGAAGCGATCGGGATGGGACGGACCAGGCCCCTTGGGGTTAAGAATGTCATCACCATCATGTTCTCTGCCGAGGGAACCCTGGCAGGTCAAGGCGGCATGGACAGGCTGAGCAAGGCGGATTTCCATCTCAGCTATGTCGTGCCCGCGATGCGGATGTTCCTTAACGGAACCCGCGCCGACGGGAAGCCCCTGTCGCAGATCCGTGTATTCGCCGACACCTGGGCCTGGAACGAAACGGAGGAGGGAATCGGCGCGACTCCGGCCATGGCGGCCCTCGCCGAGCGTGCGCCGCTGATCAAGCTGACTCCGTTTGGCGCGTTGTGGTCGGTAATCGAAGCAGAAGGGAATGCCAGGGTCGGCACACTCGCAGGCAAGACCACACTCACAGGGACGTCCCCATACGACGGCATGGAAGTCACGACTGTGCTGGACAACAAGCAGCGTCCGGAATCGGTGACGGTGAAGGCCAATGGCCACGTGTACGGGGCGACCTTCGCTGACTATCGCGATACGTGGGAGCCGGCCTACCTCGTTATCTTCCCGAGCGAGATTCACTGGACCCTGGATAACCGGCCGCTGGCCGACCTGAAGGTGACTGCCTTCAAGTCGAACCCTTACGTTGTCTTTCCCGTGCCCGAGGCGGTGAAGCAAAAATCCAATTAGAAAGGATCAGAAAATGATCAAGAATATCCTGCTGGCAGCCGCAATGTCGCTCTCGGTTCTTGCACTGAGCGTTCCCGCGGGGGCTCACCACTCCGCGGCCGCGCAGTTCGATACCACTCAGGAATTCATCCTGACCGGCGTCCTGACCGAACTCCAGGAGATCAACCCGCACTCCATTTGGCATGTTGACGTGAAGGGCGAGGACGGGAAGGCTACCTCGTGGAAACTTGAAGGAGTCAACCCCAACACGCTTCGGCGGTTGGGCCTCAGCATCAAGAACGACCTGAAGATTGGCGGCACCTACTCCTTTACGTGCGCACCTTCCCGCGACGGAAGCCGGTATGTCTTTCTCAAGGCCATCACCGTCAATGGCAAAGTTTTTCAAATGGTCCAGCTCTAAGGGCCGCGTCGCGGAGGGCAGCCGTGTCGAAAAATTCCCGCTTCTTAGTGGCCGCGGGCATCGCAATAGCGATTGCCGGGGCAGGACAATTCAGCCAGGTCTCTGCGCAGACGACACCGTATAAGCCGCCATCGAAGCGAGTGTCTCCTGCGGAAGGTTTCGCTCGCCAGAAGTCGTCCCGCCCGACCCCGCGCGCCGGCGATGGTCATCCGGACTTGACCGGCGTCTGGATGGGAGGGTTCCCGTCACCGGCGGGACCTTATACGATCCGGCGAATGGGAACATTCGAGCCCGATCAGGCGGTGATGCAGCGCGGTGCGGCATGGAACAAGCCTATTTACAAGCCTGAGTTTTGGGAGAAGGTGCGAAGCCTCGACTTCAGTAAAGTGGACGTCGATCCTGCTTTCCGCTGTCTGCCGCCCGGGGTTCCGCGCCAGACCGCGCCTCAGAAGATCGTTCAAACGCCGAAGGAGCTTGTGTTCTACAACGGCAACTCCACTCGATTCGTGCCGGTGGATGGAAGAGAGCGCGACCCACAGGACGCCGACTATGCGACATGGTCGGGCATTCCGTTGGGCCATTGGGACGGCGACACGCTCGTCGTGGAGTCGGTCGGCTTCACCGACGAGTCATGGATTCAGTGGCAGGGGTATTTTCACACCGACGCGATACCTTCTCTTCTACACGTTCACCGTTGACGATCCCGCAGTGCTGGCCGAGCCTTGGACATCGGATACCTACGTCCGGAGGCTGAATCCTGATCCAAAGGCAAGGGTCGACGAGGCGCAGCCCTGCAGCGAGCAGGATCTGAACTCCATTGTCGACAAATATTATCGGGGCTGACAATCACCCCCTTGTCCTGAGCGCGTTCGAGCTGTTCCTGGCGAATTTGCAGATTCGTTCAGATTTCCGCCGAGCCGAGAGCAACCCCGCAGTGTCCTGGGTCGGAAATTCGTTTACAAAAGTGATGCTATTCTCGCTGGCTTTCCCACTGTAGCGGCGGTCTATGAAGGTGTGAATGAATTGCCAGGACAGGGTGTTCCCCTCCTGGAACAGGAGGGGTGGCTGCGCCAGTAAGAAAAAGGCGCGAAGCCTCCGAAGGGGCGCAGACGGGGTGGTCGCTTACGCGCAACGTTGCCGACTGTCAGTGCGAAACATTGTCTGTGAGCGACCACCCCGTCCGCGCCTTTTCGGAACGGGAACTTCTTTTGATGGCGCGTCCACCCCTCCTTTGCAAGGAGGGGAATGCCCTGTCTCTCCTGTTCGTGACCGTAATTACGAAATGCAGTACTAAGCTACCGAGTGCCCCCTACACCGTCGTGCGGCTGACGACGAGGAGGCAACGCGCCTCGCCTTTACCGGCGTAAAACGTTGACCTGCACTTTCGGGTATGGCG
This sequence comes from Acidobacteriota bacterium, assembly GCA_003223895.1. Lineage (GTDB taxonomy): Bacteria > Acidobacteriota > Terriglobia > 20CM-2-55-15 > 20CM-2-55-15 > 20CM-2-55-15. The sequence continues at coordinate 1,042 of QHXD01000308.1, read as the reverse complement.
TAATATGCCGCACGAATTCCCAAAAGAACGGCAAGATAACTGTGATGAGGAACACCAGGGTCCTATCGGGAGGTCGAAAATGCCGAAGCTTACATTGACCGTTTCTGTTCTCCTTTCAACGACTATTGCCATCGCATATGCGCAACGAGCAGAGAAGCAGGAACAAGTTGAGATCGAGCAGATGACATATCCGGAGATCTACTCCGCGATTCACGATCACGGCAAAACGACGGTTCTCGTCTACAACGGGGGTACCGAACAACGCGGCCCTCATGCTGTTCTCGGCGGTCATACTCTTATGGCTCACGCAATTGCTTCGATGATTGCGAGAAAGTTGGGCAACGCGCTCGTGGCGCCGGTTCTCCCGTTTTCGGTGAATCCGGCCGGCGGTGTTGACGCCAAATGGCCGGGCAGCGTCGCGCTTGCTCCAGACCTGTTTCAGAAGGTGAACGAAGCCGTGGTTGATAGCATGGTCAAAAACGGCTTCAAGAACATCGTACTCCTGGGTGATCACGGCGGGGGCCAGGCGGAATTGGGCAAACTCGCCGAAACGATGGATGCCAAATATGGTCCGCAGGGGACGCACGTCTATTTCTGTGGGGATGTGTACGAGAAATCGCGTCTGGAGCTCGCCGACTGGCTAACAAGCAAACGACTGCCTCTCAGCAACCACGCCGGTATCTCGGATACTTCGACGATGTTATACCTGCAGCCCGGGCGAGAGCAGTGGGTGCGCAACATATACAAGACGACCATCGGCGATCCGGTGTTGTCTCCTGGTCAGCGGCCTGATCCGAACGTACCTCGCGTGAACAATGGCGTGACCGGTGATCCCAGGCCTTCAACGCCTGAGATCGGCAAACTCGTAGTTGAAATGAAGGTGAACAACGCAGTTGCCCAAATCACCCGATTGATCGGCGCGAAAACGTCTCGATAACCTGTCAGCCGCACCTTGCTTGTCACGCTCTCCACATCAAAGGAAAACCGAGGCTGCGGCAAAAACTCAGATCGAGCAACAAGCAAGGTGCGGCTGACAGGTTAT
>QHXD01000307.1:20377-21596 GCA_003223895.1 Acidobacteriota bacterium | reverse complement strand
GCTGTGGCCCTGATGCCGCGCTTGAGCAATAACGCTGCACGGGCGGTTGTGACCGGCTGGCAACTGGCAGGAATCTACAGATTCTCGTCGGGTACGCCGCTCGGAATTCAGGATGGTATCGATAGATAACTGACGGGCATCAATCATCAGCGGCCGAACCTGGTGCTTCCGGATCAGGTGTACACCGGTCAGTCCTGCGCGGGATGCCAATACCTCAACCCCGCGGCTTTCGTTCCCCAACCGCTCGGCAGCGTCGGAAATCTGGGATGGAACAGCATTGTTGGTCCCACGTACTGGGGTCTGGATATGGCCCTCTCGCGGCAGTTCCAGATTCGGGAACGGCAGAGCATACAGGTTCGGGCCGACGCGTTTAACATCACGAATAGTTTTATCGCCAATGTTCCCAGTACTGCCAATCCCGCCTCGGGCGCGGTACCCGCATTCGCGAACGTCAGCAACAACATGTTCGGCCAGCTCCTGGCCGCGCAGCCGACGCGGAAAATGCAGTTCGCGCTGAAGTACACGTTCTAAGATATGAAGATCATGCCGAAGCTAAGGGAGGGGGAAATATGTTGAAGAAAGTCTGGGTTGTCGGGACTAGCGTGATCGTTTTATTGGCTGTATTCGCTTTTGTAACGGGTGACGCGTGGGCTCAGGGAAACACCCCGGTTTCGCTGGATAAAGTGACGCTCTCGGGCGATGCCGCGAAGAGGGCGTTAACGAAGACACAAATCAACGCCGCCACGGCGAGGGCAATCGTCGACGCGTGTGTGGAGTTCGGAAAAGCGAGCAACGCGTCCTACTCCATTTTCGTTATCGCTCCGAGCGGCGATATCGTCGATGCCCATGTGATGGATGGCCAGGTCCCGATCGGCGTCGAGACAGCGTTACTCAAGGCAAAGACCGCTCTTTACGCGCGGACCCCATCGAGCGCAGTAGCGCAGCGCTTTAATACGGTCGATGGACGCGTGATTCGATTAAATCTCGGTCAGTCCTCCGGCCTCGCTTATTACTTCGTCGGTGGCGGCCTGCCGATCGTCGTGGAAGATCAGCTGATTGGTGCGATCGGCGTGGGTGGCGGAAATGCGGACGAGATGTGCGCTTATACAGCGCTCACGAAAGTTCTTGGACCCCAGCCTCCGCTTCCAACGGCTCAGCCGGCTCAGGCCGCACCTGGCGGTGGCGGCGGCGGGCGGGGTGCCGGGCGCGGCCAGCAACC